>DASZVW010000526.1:0-4029 GCA_035546895.1 Polyangia bacterium | reverse complement strand
CCAGCCCCGCCGGGCCGCCGCCGATCACGCAGGCGTCGAGCGCCTCCTCGCGCGGGGTCAGCCGGGTGGCCGCCGGCGCGTCGGGGAGCGTCCCCGCGCCCCCCATCTCGCGCACCAGCTTGAGGAAGAGCGCGTTGCCGGCTCGGCTGCCGGTCATCATCGTGTGGTGGTCCATCCCTTCGGGGAAGAGCCAGTCGGCCGCGGCGAGCAGATCGACGTCGGCGCTGGGGAAGGCGTTCTGGCGCGCGCACGGCAGGTCGGCGCGCGCCGGGATCAGGCAGGCGCGCTGGTTCGGGCGGCCGTCGACGCGCAGGAGGCAGGCGGCGCAGTGGCCGTCGAGGCAGAAGAACCCGCGCGGGCGGTGGTACTTCGACGAGCGCGCCAGCGTCTGGATGCCGGCGGCGTGCAGGGCGACGGCGATCGGCTCCCCCTCGAAGGCGGGGATGGCGGTCCCTTCGAAGTCGATGGTGACGGGGAGGCCGCGCGCGGCGCCGGGGGGGAGGTCTCGCAGATCGGCAGGCACCCGCCTAATCTACCAGCGACGGTCGCCGGGCGAGCCGGCGTCAGAGCCCGGCCACGCCGAGCGCCAGCGTCAGCAGCCCGGCGCCGATGACCGTGGCGCCGGCGATCCGCGCCCGGCGGAGCTTGGAGGGATCGTGCGCGCGGGCCGCCGCCACCGCGGCCCGGAGATAGGTGAAGCCGCCCCACAGCACCAGGGCCAGCTCGGCGGCGGCCGCCAGGAGCGGCCAGCGCCAGAGCCCGAGGCCGAGGCGCAGCGCGCCCGCGGGGGCGCCGGGGAGGATCGGCAGGTCGTGCCGGTGCACGAGGAGGTCGAGGATCCAGTGCGAGAAGACGACCGCCCCCAGGATCCCCGCCGCGCGCCGCCCCCAGCGCAGGCCGGCGGGCAGCGCGAACACGGCCGCCAGCACCATCGCCCCCACCAGCGAGTGGGTGTAGTCGGCGTGGATGATCCCGTTGCCGTAGCCGGGGGCGCCGCCCCCCACCACCTCGATGGTCTCCACCTTGGCGATGAAGAGCGGCACGAACACCACGTCCAGCCACTGCGTGGCCAGCATGAGCGCCCACAGCGGCACCGCCGGCTCGCGCGCCTTGACGCCGGCCGCGAGGCCGAAGTGCCCGGCGATCATCGACCCCCCTCCGGCGGCCGCCCCGCGCGCGGCTTCGGCCACGGCAGCTTGGCGTTGATGACTCCGGCCACCACCACGAACAGGATCAACCCCAGCAGGAACGACATCCGGCCTCCTCTCGTCGACGGCAGAATAGAGCCGGGCGGCCGAAACGTCAGGCGCAAAGCGCGATCCGGCTCGACCGAGGGGCGGTCGGCGCGCTATCTCTCGGGCCCGTCCATGGAACCGATCGTCTCGATCAGAGGGCTGGAGAAGACCTACGCCTCGGGGTTCGTCGCCCTCAAGAAGATCGACCTCGAGATCGGGCGGGGGGAGATCTTCGCCCTCCTGGGGCCGAACGGCGCCGGGAAGACGACGCTCATCAGCATCATCTGTGGCATCGTCACCCCCTCGGGGGGGACGGTGACGGCGGCCGGGCACGACATCGTGCGCGACTACCGGGCGGCGCGCTTCCGGATCGGCCTGGTGCCGCAGGAGCTGACCACCGACGCCTTCGAGACGGTGTGGGCGACGGTCAGCTTCTCGCGGGGGCTGTTCCGCCGGCCGGCCAACCCGGCCTACGTCGAGAAGGTGCTGCGGGACCTCTCGCTGTGGGAGAAGCGAGAGAGCAAGATCATGACCCTCTCGGGCGGGATGAAAAGGCGGGTGATGATCGCCAAGGCCCTCGCGCACGAGCCGGAGATCCTCTTCCTCGACGAGCCGACCGCCGGCGTCGACGTCGAGCTGCGGCGCGAGATGTGGGCGCTGGTCCGGCGGCTGCGCGAGAGCGGCGTCACCATCATCCTCACCACCCACTATATCGACGAGGCCGAGGAGATGGCCGACCGGATCGGCATCATCAGCAAGGGGGAGCTGATCGTCGTCGAGGAGAAGACCAAGCTGATGCAGAAGCTGGGGAAGCGGCAGCTCACGCTCAACCTGCAGGAGCCGATGACGGCGTTGCCGGCGGCGCTGGCCGGCTGGCCGCTGGCGCTCAAGGCGCACGGCAACCAGCTGGAGTACACCTTCGACGCGCGCGAGGGGGCCGACGGCCCGCGCGACATCCCCACGCTGCTCGGGCGGCTCGGCGAGCTGGGGATCAAGTTCAAGGACCTCTCCACCCACCAGAGCTCGCTGGAGGAGATCTTCGTCAGCCTGGTCGGGCACGCGGGGGAGGGGGCGCGGCCGTGAGCGAGATCGGCTTCAACCGCACCGGCGTCTGGGCGATCTACCGGTTCGAGATGGCCCGCTTCTTCCGCACGCTGCTGCAGAGCGTGGTCACGCCGGTCATCACCACCTCGCTCTACTTCGTGGTGTTCGGCTCGGCGATCGGGTCGCGCATGTCGCACGTGGGCGGCGTCTCCTACGGCGCCTTCATCGTGCCCGGGCTCATCATGCTGTCGGTGCTCACCGCCAGCATCTCCAACGCCTCGTTCGGGATCTACTTCCCCAAGTTCACCGGCACCATCTACGAGCTGCTCTCGGCGCCCATCTCCTTCGTGGAGATGATCGTCGGCTACGTGGGGGCGGCGGCGACCAAGTCGATCGTCCTCGGCCTCATCATCCTGGCCACCGCCAACCTCTTCGTCCCCGTCGAGGTCCACCACCCGCTGGCGATGGTCGCCTTCCTGCTGCTCACCGCCGTCACCTTCAGCCTGTTCGGCTTCGTGATCGGCGTCTGGGCGGCCGGGTTCGAGCAGCTCCAGCTCATCCCGATGCTGGTGGTGACGCCGCTGACCTTCCTGGGCGGCGCCTTCTACTCGATCGACATGCTCCCCGCGCGCTGGCGGACCGTCGCCCTCTTCAACCCGGTCGTGTATCTGGTGAGCGGCTTCCGCTGGAGCTTCTACGACACCGCCGACGTGGCGGTGGGGATCAGCCTGGCCGCGGTGACCGGCTTCCTGGTCGTGCTGCTGGCGGTGGTCGGCTGGATCTTCAAGAGCGGCTATCGGCTCAAGAAGTGATCAGCGCGGCGCCGGCGCGCTCGGCGAGTTGATGAGGATCTGGAGCTGATCGTTCACCCCGGCCACCCCGGGGACGTTGTGGGCGGCGTCGACCGCCTCGGTCTTGGCCGTCACGTCGGGGACCGACCCCACCAGCGTCACCATCCCGCTCTGGGAGGTCGACACCGTGATCGTCGAGCCCTTGAGCACCCGGTCCGCCCCCAGCACCGTCCGCACGTTGGTCGTCACCGCGTCGGCGGCGGTCGTGCCGGGCGTGCTCCCGGTGCTGTAGGCGCCCGCCGTCCGGGCGCCCGGATTCACGTTCGGCTCAGCCAGCGCCGGCGACGCCAGCCCGGCCACCATCGCCAATACCCCGAAGAAACGCCTCATTTTACGGGCCTCCCTCTTCCTCGAATGTGGCGACGGTCGAGGGGGGCGGCAACCTCGGCCGTCGTGGCCCGCGGTCAGAACGCGAGCGTGAGCGTCACGCCTGAGGTGCCGGCGTCGGGGTCGACGTCGGCCAGCGTGGCGGTGAGGGTGCCGTGGGCCTGGTAGTCGGTCGGCCCGTCGGCGCCGGCGTCGGCCGCGTAGCGGGTCAGCGAGGTGAGCTTCAGCGTCCAGGCGCCCGTCGGCGTGACGGCGTCGCCCAGGCAGTCGGAGGGGCCGAGGGCCGCGTAGGTGAGCATCGGCGGGATCGGCGTACAGGTCGAGCCCAGCGAGCCGGTCGACTGGCAGCCGGGCGGGCAGTCGAAGCTGTCGGCGTCGGTGGCGCAGACGCTGGGATCGGGGGCCGGGAGGGTGACGATCAGGTCGGCGCTGCCGCAGGTGGCATCGAGCGCGTACGTCCCCGTCGCGGCCGACGGGAGCCCGATGGCGACGTCGATCTGGCCGGCGGTGGCGTTGGCGGGGTCGTCGAAGCGGAGGCGCGCCGAGGGCGAGCCGAGCAGGGCGGTGTCGAG
>DASZVW010000525.1:0-3383 GCA_035546895.1 Polyangia bacterium | reverse complement strand
GCGCCCGTCCAGCCGCTCGCGGGCCCGAACGCGCCCGCCGTGCCGCCGCCGGCGCCCGAAGCGCCACTCGCTGTGCCGCCGCCGCCCGCCTCGACCGGCGCCGCCGGGCCCCAGATCGGGTTCCTCGTCGGTCTCCTGGCGTTCCCCCGTCCCATCGAGGGGGAGCTGGTCGTCAAGCTCGGCACCGCCTTCGCGCTGGGCCTCCAGGGGAGCTTCCTCCCCGAGCTCACGGTCCCCGGCGTCGACGCCAAGCTCGATCTCAAGGCCGTGCAGGGGATCGTCCGCTGGTTCCCGGGCGACGGCGTCTTCTTCCTGGGCGCCGGGCTCGGCTACCAGAGCTTGCAGGCCTCGATCGGCGACAGCATCGACAACGGCGAGCTGACCATCACCGCCGACATGTCCGGCTTCTTCGTGGCGCCCCAGCTCGGCGTCCTCTGGATCTCCTCGTCGGGCGTGGCGCTCAGCCTCGGCCTCGGCCTCCAGATCCCGATCCCCAAGGATCCGGTGGTGAGCGCCACCTACAACGGCCAGCCGGTCCCCAGCCAGCCGACCGCCACCGTCCCCCAGGACGTGATCGACAAGGGCCAGAGCGACAAGAACAGCGTCCAGTCCGCCGCCCGCTTCATCGTCAAGTACCCCTTCCCCGAGATCGACCTCCTGCGCATCGGGATCTTCTTTTGAGGTAGTACCCGAGGTATTACCAGTTATACTTTGGGTATGAAGACGGCCGTCTCCATACCGGACGATATCTTTCACGACGCCGAGACGTTGGCCCACCGGGCCAAGCGTTCCCGGAGCGAGGTGTACGCGCGAGCTCTCCGCGAGTACGTGGCTCGCCACGCCGTGGACCGTGTCACCGAAGCGATGGACCGCGCGCTCGACGAGGTCGACGAGCCGGGGGACGAGTTCGCTTCTCGAGCCGGGCGCCGGGCGTTGAAGCGGATGGATTGGTGACGCTCTCCCAGGGAGAGGTCTGGTGGGCGGACCTCGGGGCGCCGCACGGATCGAAGCCGGGGTTCAGGCGACCGGTGGTCGTCATTCAGGGGGACGCCTTGAACCGCAGCCGCTTGGCGACTGTCGTCTGCGTGTCGCTGACCAGCAACCTCAAGTGGGCGGCGGCCCCAGGGAACGTCCTCCTGTCCGAGAGCGTCACCGGTCTCCCCAAGGACTCGGTGGCCAACGTGTCGCAGATCGTGACTCTCGACCGGTCCGAGTTGACTGAACGGGCCGGTAAGCTCCCCAAAGGGAAGCTGGACCTGGTGCTTTCAGGCGTGGACGTGGTCCTCGGGCGGTGACCGGTCCGCGCACGCTGACCGCGGTCAGGCCACCGGCCCGTCGCCGCGGGAGAGGACGGTGTCCCGGGCCAGGCGCGCGTCGAGATCCGGGTGGTCGAGGGTGTAGTGGAGGCCCCGGCTCTCGGGGCGCCGCCGCGCCGACTCGATGATCAGGTCGGCGACCAGCGCGATGTTGCGCAGCTCGACCAGGTCGCCGGTGATGGTGACGTTCCAGTAGTAGTCGCGGATCTCCGAGCGGATGAGCTCGATGCGGCGGGCGGCCCGCTCGAGCCGGCGGTCGGTGCGGACGATGCCGACGTAGTTCCACATCAGGCGCCGGATCTCGTCCCAGTTGTGGCTGACCACCACCGCGTCGTCGGGCGAGCCGGCGTCGCCGGCGTACCAGGGGGCGACCTGCGCGGGGCGCTCGCTGCGCACGCCGCGCACGTCGTCGGCGGCGCGGGCGCCGAACACCATCGCCTCCAGCAGCGAGTTGGAGGCCAGTCGGCAGGCGCCGTGCAGGCCGGTCATCGCCACCTCGCCGATGGCGTAGAGGTTCTTCACCGTCGAGCGGCCGTGCTCGTCGACCAGCACGCCGCCGCAGCTATAGTGCGCGGCCGGCACCACCGGGATCGGCTGCTTGCGCATGTCGATCCCCAGCTCCAGGCAGCGGCGGTGGATGTTGGGGAAGCGCTCGACCACGAAGTCGGGCGGCAGGTGGGTCATGTCCAGGCCGACGTGGTCGTCGCCGGTCCGCTTCATCTCGGCGTCGATGGCCCGCGAGACGACGTCCCTGGGGGCCAGATCTTTCATTTCGTGATAGCGCGGCATGAAGGCGGTGCCGTCGCGCAGCCGCAGGATTCCGCCCTCGCCGCGCAGCGCCTCGCTGATCAGGAACGACTTGGCGGCCGGGTGGTAGAGCACCGTGGGGTGGAACTGGAAGAACTCCATGTTGGCGACCCGGGCGCCGACCCGGTAGGCCATCGCCACGCCGTCGCCGGTCGCCACGTCGGGGTTCGAGGTGTAGAGGTAGACCTTGCCGGAGCCGCCGGTGGCCAGCACCACCGCGCGCGCCACCACCGTCACCACCTCGCCGGTGCGCTGGTCGAGGAGGTAGGCGCCGAACACGGCGTTGGGGCCGCCGTACTTGGCGGTGGTCAGCAGATCGATGGCCAGGTGGTCGGGGAGCAGCGTGATCCGGTCGGCGCGTTTGGCCACGCCGCCCAGCAGCCCCTCTTGAATGGCGCGGCCCGTGGAGTCCTTGACGTGGACGATCCGGCGCGCGGTGTGTCCCCCCTCGCGCCCGAGCTGGAGGTGGCCGGCGGCGTCGCGGTCGAAGGGGACGCCCAGCTCGTTGGCCAGCCAGAGGATGTGCTCGGGCCCCTCGCGCGCGCAGATCTCGACGATCTCGGGGCGGCAGAGGCCGACACCGACGCGCAGCGTGTCCTCGACGTGGGCGGCCACGCCGTCCTCGGGATCGAGCGCGCCGGCCACGCCCCCCTGCGCGTAAGCGGTGTTGGCGTCGGCGGGGGCCCGCTTGGTGGCCACCACCACGCGCCCGTGCGTCGAGGCGCGGAGCGCGAAGGTCAGCCCCGCCAGCCCCGACCCGATGACCAGGTAGTCGGTCTCGATCACGGCCGAAAGTCTAGCGCACTCGACCCGGGACGCGCGGCGCGTGTTACGATCGTCTCTCTCATGAGGCGGTGGACGCTCCCCCTGCTCGTCGGCGCCGCCGCGGCGCTGGGGCTCCCGGCGCACGCGGGGACGTTCTGGTCGCGCCAGCGCGCCGACGGGGTGGTCGAGTTCACCAACAAGACGCCGGCCGGCGGGCACTGGAAGGTCCTGTTCAAGACCGGCCCCGGCAAGGCGGCGGCGCTGCGCGGGGCGACCGACATCGTCCCGCCGCGCGACGTCTCGCCGGCGCGCTACAGCCGCTTCGACCGCGACATCCTCGACGGACAGGCGTTCTATGGGATCCCGGAGGCCTTCATCCGAGCGGTCATCCGGACGGAGTCGGACTTCGATCCGCGCGTGGTCTCCAGCGCGGGCGCCGAGGGGCTGATGCAGCTCCTGCCGGGGACCGCGCGTCAGATGGGGGTCACCGACATC
>DASZVW010000524.1:0-8593 GCA_035546895.1 Polyangia bacterium | reverse complement strand
CGACGCGCCGCGGCGCGAACGGCGTGAAGTCGTCCCACAGCGCGCGCGAGCCGAGGCCGAAGCCGTTGGGCGACACCCGCGCGCTGCCGCGGATCTCGGCGAGCAGGCGGCGGGAGAACGCCACGCCGTCGCGCAGCACGTGCTGCGCGTCGCCGGCATCCAGCGGCGTCGCGGCCGCGTCGGCCGCGGCGGCGTCGAAGCCGGCGATCAGCGCGGCCGCGTCGCGCTGCGGGTCGCGCTGCACCTCGTCCAGGGCGGGCAGGATGAACAGCGCCGGCTCGTAGCCCTGGCGGATGTCGCGCATCGCGTGCTCGTAGGCGATCGGGAAGATCTGGTCGCCCCAGCGCGCCTGGATCGGCGGGGTCGCACCGCGGATGGTGATGGTCAGCCGCGCCTGGCTGGTGTCGCCGTCCGCGTCGGTGATGGTGTAGACGAACACCTCGGCCAGCGTGCGGTTGCTGTCCAGCGCGGCGACCTGCGGGTTGGACGGGTCCAGCGCGTAGCTGTAGCTGCCGTCCGCGTTGAGCGTCAGCGTGCCGTACTCGCCGCGGCTGGCGCCGCCGATCGTGCCGGCCTGGCCGAGGTTGGCCGAGGCCACGGCGGTGACCGGGCCGCCGGCGCCCGCGCCGTCGGCGCCGATGCGGTCCGCGCCGTTCGGCGAGCCGTCGCCGGTGAAGACGTTGCCCGAGGCGGTGCGCTGCGAGGCGTCCTGGTCGATGGCGGCCGCGTCGTCGCGCGCGGTGGGCACGTCGTCGACGATGTCCACCACCAGGCTGCCGTTCGACGAGCCGCCGATGGTGTCCTTCACCGTGATCGCGATGACGTCGCTGCTGTGGTCCGCGCCCGGTTGCGCGACCGCTCCGCCGAGCGCGTAGCTGTAGGCCAGCGTGCCGGCGGTGGTGACGTCGCCGGTCGCGGCGGTCGGCGTGAAGCCGGTGAGGACCAGCGTGCCGTCGGCGGTGGCGATGGTCACCGGGTGTTCCGGGCTCAGCGCGGCGAGCTGCTCCGCGCTGAGCGTGCGGCCGCCGATGGTGACCGAGTCGAGGCCCAGCGGCGCGGCGATGTCGATGGTGCCGGCGGTCGTCTGCGCGCCGCTGCCGTCGACCAGCCCGGCCTCGTCCACCGTGGCGTGGCCGGCCGCGGCCGGCGGCAGGTTGCCGACGGTGACGGTGACGGAGGCGGTCTCGGTGACGCCGCCGCTGGTGACGGTGTAGGTGTAGGTGTCGGTGCCGGTGTAGCCGGCATTGGGCGTGTAGGTGACGGTGCCGTCGGGGTTGATCGTGACGCTGCCGTGCTGGCCCTGGGTGACGCCGGTGACGGCGGCATCGGGATTGCCGAAGCTGTCGTTGCCGAGGACGGTCGTGGTGACCGGCACGTTGGCGTGGGTGGTGGCGGTGTCGTCGTGTGCGTCCTGCACCGGGGTGACGGTGAGGTCCAGGGTGGCCGTGGCGGTGGCGCTGGTGGAGCCGGTGCCGTCGTCGACGGTGTAGGTGACGGTGGGGACGGTGCCGTTCCAGTCGGCGACGGGGGTGAAGGTGTAGCTGCCGTCGCCGTTGAGGGTGAGCGAACCGACGCCACTGATCGTGGCGGTCTGGCCGGCGGCGTAGTGCGTGCCGCCGACGTCGAAGCCGGTGACGGCGAGCGGGTCGCCGTCGGGATCGCTGTCGTTGGTGAGCACGTTGCCGGTGGCCGGAGTGTCCTCGGGGATGCTCTGGGCGTCGTGCACCGGCGCGGGCGGCGTGTTGCCGATGGTGACGGTGACGGAGGCGGTCTCGGTGACGCCGCCGCTGGTGACGGTGTAGGTGTAGGTGTCGGTGCCGGTGTAGCCGGCATTGGGCGTGTAGGTGACGGTGCCGTCGGGGTTGATGGTGACGCTGCCGTGCTGGCCCTGGGTGACGCCGGTAACGGCGGCATCGGGATTGCCGAAGCTGTCGTTGCCGAGCACGGTCGTGGTGACCGGCACGTTGACATGGGTGGTAGCCGTGTCGTCGTGCGCGTCCTGCACGGCCGTCACGTTCACGCTGACCGTGGAGGTCTTCGACCAGTGGCTGGTCGATCCGGCGGTATCGTCGATGCCGGTCAGGTGCTGGCCCGCGCCGGTCGCGCTGACGCCGGTGTCGGCGGCTGCGGTCGAGTCGGAGGCGCGGATGGTCAGCCCGCCCGGCACCGGGCCGTTGTAGTCCGCCGTCGGCACGAAGCGCAGCGGGGCCGCGGCGTTCAGCACGATGGCGTTGCCGTCGCCGAGGCCGCTGGTCGGCACGGCCTGCCAGGTCGCGCCGCCGTCGAGCGAGTATTCCCAGTGGCCCTTGGCGGCGTCGGTGTCGTTGCCGACGATGGCGACGTAGCCCAGCGCGCCGCTGGCGTTGCCGCCGCCGGGGATCGCGGTCTGGTTGTCGATCGCGTCGCTGTAGCTGCTCGCCAGGCCGCCCGCGGTGGTGGCGTAGGTCGCGTCCTCGTTGGTGGTCAGGTTGCGGGTGGCGTCGAGCGTGGGCTGGTCGTTGACGTTGGCGACGCTGGTCGAGAGCGTCACGGCGCCGCTGCTGTAGCGCGTGCTGCCGCCGGAGGCGCCGCCGGTCAGGTTGACGAAGCCGCCCTGGGCGGGCGGCGCGGTGCCGGTGGCGTCGCCGTTGGCGTCCGTTTCCACCAGTCGCGCGGTCAGCTGGCCCGGCGTGCCCTGGAAATTGGCGGCGGGGACGAAGCGCACCTGGGTGCCCGCGTCCAGCACCAGCGCGTGGCTGTTGGAAAGGTTGGCGGGGATGTCCACCCACGCGGCGCCGTCGTAGTACTGCCAGGTGCCCTGGCCGGCGACGGCGCTGTTGCCGGTGATGGCGATGCCCTGGAAGCTGTCGGCGCTGCTGCCGCCGCTGGCACCGTAGCCCGAGTTGTCGACGGTGTCGCGGCTGTCGTCGAAATGCGGGCCGAACAGCTCGCCCACGGTGTGGCCGCTCACGCCGGAGGTGTCCTCGGTGGCGGCCGGCAGGGTCGCGCTGCTGCCGTTGACGACCGCCGGGGCGTCGTTCACCGGCTGGACCGTGACGGTGTAGGTGCGCGTGGTGAGCAGCGCCGCCGAGCTGCCGTCCGCGTAGCTGTAGTCGCCGGGATCGGCGGCCGGGTTGTCGGTGTCGCCGGTCAGCGTGGCGGGGCGCTCGCCGTGCAGGCCCTCGTCGTTGACCACCACGGTCACCTGGAAGCCGCCGTTCCAGTCGGCGGCGCCCGGCGTGCCGGGCGCGTCGGGCAGGTTGACCGTCAGGTGCGAGAGCCGGTCGGTGATCTGCGCCTGCGTGCCGTCCAGCTCCAGGGTCGCGTGGCCCACGCCGGTGCCGGAAGCGATCGTGCCGCCGCTGCCGCCGATGGCGCTGAAGGTGAAGCCGGGCGGCAGCGTCACCGTCACGTGGAGCGTGCCGTCGCCGGCGTCCGCGTCGGTCACCGTGAGCGGCGGCAGGGCGACGGTGGCGCTGCCCTCGTTGACGCTCAGGTCGCCGACGTGGATCTGGGCCGGATCGTTGATCTGGGTCGGGAAGATGTCGCGCGAGCCGAGGGCGACGTTCTGCGCCAGGTTGCCCGGGAGGGTCGTGGTGGCATAGGGATCGAACGCATCGGTCGGCACCGCCTGGGTGCCGCCGGCCGTGGCGTTGTTCGGGCCGCCGTTGGCGCCGGCCTGGGTGCCGGCCGTGGCGCCGTCGGTGTCCACCAGGCTGCCGCTGGCCGCATCGTACAGGCGGTCGTCGGCGATGACCTGCAGGTGGTAGGCGGCGTCGACGTTGCTGTTGAGGGCGGTGGCGCTGCTCGTGTCGAGGGTGAGCCCGGCCAGGTAGGCGTTGATCTGCGCCTCGGTGCCGCGGATGACCAGCGCGTGGCCGGTGGTGCCGTTGCTGCCGTTGTCGTTGTCGATGACCAGGCCCGCCACGCTGGCGCTGGAGCCGAACGTGACGCCGGCATAGTCGGACTCGGTCAGCGCAGCGCCCGTGTTGTCGGTGATGCGCACGATCACCTGCATCACGCCGTCCGTCTCGCCGTCGGCGACGGTGCCGTCGTCGAGGTCGACGTCGCCGACGTGGACGCCGGTGATCGGCGTGGCGCCGGTGAGGTAGACGGTGCCCGTGCCGGCGTCGACCGTGGGCGCGTCGTTGACCGCGGTGATGGTGATCGGGATCGAGAGGTCGGCCGGTTCGTTGGCCTGGCTGCCCGAGCCGGTGTCGCCGCCGATGCGCGAGCCGCTGTCGTCCAGCGACATCGTCAGCGTCACGTCGCCGGCGTCGGCGCCGTTGTGGTCGGCGTTGTCGTTGGCCGCGCTCCTGTAGGTGAGCCCGAGCGCGGGGTCGTTGAGCAGGGCCTGGATGTCGCTGGCGCGGCCGGTGAGGGTGAGCGCGCCGGTGTTGTCGCCGGCGATGGTCACGGCCTCGCTGCCGCCCGCGCTCGCCGTCGCCGAGGTCTGCGTGCCGCCGCCGCCGATGCCCAGCGTGCCCTGGGCCACCGTGAGCGTGACGGTGACCGGCGTGTCGAACGCGGCCGACTCCGGGTCGGACACCACGAAGCCGCCGCCGATGTAGGTGGCCTGGTCCTCGTAGGTGGTCCGGGCGCCGGGGCCGCCCAGCGTCGCCGGCTCGTTGACGCTGGAGGCGCGCACCACGACCTGGTCGGCGGACAGGTTGCCGTCCACCGGGACGGCGTCGGTGCCGTACCAGTCGTACTCCGTGGTGTCCACCGGCGTGGGGGACGTGCCGTTGCCCGGCGTGACCGGCTGGTTGAGCGCGCCGCCGTTGGCGCCGGCGGTGAGCGCGCCGCTGCCGTCGCGCTGGCGGTCGTCGGCGATCACCTGCAGCTGGAAGGTGCGGTCGAGGTCGCTGCCGAAGGTGAGGGTCAGCGTCTGCAGCGCCGCGTTCACCTGGTCGCGGGTGCCGTACAGCACCAGGTAGTCCTGGTTGCCGGCGTGGCTGGTGTGCTCCAGGGCGGCATAGGCGCCGTCGACGGCGATGTGCGCGTCGTAGCTCTGGTAGTCGCTCAAGGCCAGCGCGTGGCCGTCGGCGTCGGTCAGGCGGACCGTGACCTGGACGTAGTCGCCGGCGGTGCCGGCGGTGGCGTCGGTGATGTCCGGATCGGACACGCTGAAGTAGTGGCCCGCGCCGTCCCTGACCGGGTTGTTCGCCGCGGTGGCGCTGTCGATGTCGATCGGGCCGGCCGGCGCGGTGACGACCGGCGCGTCGTTGGTCGGGTTCGTGTAGAACCAGAACTCGTTGCCGGTCTGCTCCTTGTCGCCGTCGGAGATGCTGAAGGTGAACTTGTCGTCCGGCGTGCCCGGGTAGCTGCCGCCGGTGGGCTCGGCGCCGTCGTTGAGGTAGTAGATGCGCCCCGCCGCGATGTCGGCCTGGGTGAACGACGACCCCACGCCCAGGTTGCTGAAGTGGACGCCGTCGGTCGAGTAGGCCAGGCGCCCGTGCGCGGGGACGCCGGTGACGGTGTACTGCACCTGGGTGGCCGTGCTGTCGGGATCGTAGGCCTGCAGCATGGCGCTGGTGATCTGCGCGAAGCCGCCCTCGTCCACCGTCAGCGGGTTGTTGGCTGGCGCGCCGCCGATGTTGTTGGGCGAATCGGCCGGCACCGTGGGGTCGGCATCGTTGGGATGCCGCGCGATCTGCGGGGCGTCGTTGACGTTGGTGATCTGGATGGCGACGGTCGCGTCGGCGGCCGAGGTCGCGCCCCAGCGGTCGACGGCGGTCACGGTGAAGCTGGTGCTGCGCACTTCCGAGCCGGTGTTGACGAAGCGCAGCCCGGTGCTGCCGGCGTCGCCGGTGATCAGCGAGGCGTCGAGCATCTGGCCGACGGCGACGTCCTGCCAGTTGCCGCTGCCGTCCTTGTACTGCAGCGTGCCGCCGGACGGCAGGCTGGCGACCTCGAACTCGAGCGCGCCGGTGCCGGTGGCGTCGTTGTCGTAGGCGTAGTTGTCGCTGCCGTGCAGGGTCGGCGCGCTTTCCAGCGTGTCGCCGACCAGGCTGCTGCCGCTGTCGGCGTCGTCCGGATCGGTGATGCGCAGCTGCCCGGTGGTGATGTAGGCGTAGGAGGGATCGGCCGCGCTGCCCTCCGGGATGACCGTGCCCGACGAGCCGGTGGCGACCGGCCTGTCGTTGGCGGGCGTGATGTAGAAGTTGAAGCTCGGCGTCCAGGTCTCCGGCACCGCGGTGCCGTCCTGGATGGTGGCCAGGCCGGCCGACACCGAGAAGTTGGCGGTGGTGGCGAAGTCCTCGCTGTCGCCGTCGTGCTGGAAGCGCACGTGGCCGGCGTCGAGGTCGGCCTGGGTGAAGGTGCCGTAGGTGTTGACGTCGACCCAGTTCACGCCGTCGCTGGATTTCTGCAGCCGGCCGGCGTTGCCGCTGCCGCCGCCGTCGCTGGTGAAGCCGAGGAAGGTGTAGATCACCTGCGCGGGATCGACGCCGTCGACGGTGTAGCTGAGCCCCGGCGTGCCGGGGCCGGGATTGCCCGACAGCACGATGGTGCCGCCCTCGTCGATGGTGCCGACGGCGGTGCCGGTGGACGGCTCCATGCCCGCGTAGGTCGAGCTGCGCTCGTCGGCGGTCTGGTCGTGCACCGGCCAGCTGCCGCCGTTGCCCGCGGGCGTCTGCGCCAGGTCGATGGTGAAGGTGAAGTTGCGCAGCGTGTCGCTCTGGGCGTCGCCGGTATAGACGCCGCCGATGCGGTCGAAGGTGGTGCCGTCGGCGTTCCAGCGCAGCGCCGTGGTGTTGTCCACCACCTGGAAGTCGAACGTGTCGGTCTGGCCGGCGGCGGCGCCGGCCACCTGCACGTACTGCACCCGGCCGGCCTCGACGTCGGCCATGGTGAAGGTGCCGCCGTCGGGCAGCTGCTGGCCGTCGAGCAGCAGGTAGCCGTGGGCGAGGCCGGCCTGGCTGGTGACGAAGCTGATCTCCTGGTCGGACGAGTCGACGTCGGTCGCGCCCAGCATGGCCGGCGTCAGCACCACCGAGTAGGCGCCCGCGCTGCCGTTGCCGGCCGCCGTGACGGTGGCGTGCTGCGTGCTGGCGTCGATCCAGCGCGGATCGTCGTCCACCGCATGCACGTCGAGCGCGATCGTGGCGCTGGTGGAGGCCGGCGTGCCGGTGCCGCCGCCGCCGTCGGTCACGGTGACGCCGAAGCTGTCGCTGGTGACGCCGTCGGTGCCGTCGTTGGCGTAGGTGAGCAGGTTGCGGTTGGCGTAGTCGATGGTGAAGCCGGCGGCGACCTGCGCCGCGGTGATCGCCGTGCCGTCGTAGTACAGCGTGCCGTGCGCGGGCAGCGCGGTGATGGTCAGCGCGAGGCTGGTGTCCTGCGGGTCGCCGCCGCCGCCGGCGACGATGTACTGGCCGACGTTGCCGGTGCCCGCGGCATTGGCGGGCTGCCCTTCGTAGACGATGCCGGTGCCGCTCACGGTGGGCGGCTGGTTCACCGGCTGCACGTTCAGGGTGACGTGCACGGTGGCGGACTGCGCGGCCGGCGTGGCGCCGTCGTTGGCCTTGGCGGTGAAGCCGTCGGCGGTGTCCTGGTCGGCGCCGGTGGCGGTGTGGACGTAGCTGAGCCGGCCGTCGATGACGTCCTGCTGGGTGAACACCGAGCCGACGCCGAGGCGGACGCCGTCGAGGGTGAGGTAGCCGTACTGGGGCAGGGCGGTGACGTCGTAGACGATCTGGCTGGCGTCCTGCGCGCCGGCGCTCACCTCGGGGTCGGAAGCGTTCAGCGTGTCCGTGCCGATCACCGTGACGCTGGGATGGCCGCCGCCGTCCACCTCGGGCACGGCGAGGCTGCCGTCGGGGACGGTGACCGGGTCGTTCGACGGCGTGATGGTCACGGCCAGGTCGGAGCTGCCGGTCAGGCTGCCGTCCTTCACCTCGACGTGGATGGTGGTGGTGGCCGCCGCGTTGCCCAGCTCCACGTCCGCCGCGGTGAACACCAGGCCGTTGAGCCAGTTCTGGGCATCGGCCACGGTGCCGGTGAACGTGGTGGCCGACAGCGAGCCCCTGGACGGGTCGGCGACCGTGGCGGTGACGGTCACCGTGCCGCTGCCGCCGACGTCGCGGATCGTCCAGCCGCTCAGGGTGGCATGGTCGGCGCCGGGCGCGTTCAGCACGCTCGGCTCGGCGACCGTGAGCCCCTTGCTGGTGGTGCCGACGGTCGGCGCGGCGAGCAGGCCGTCGTAGTCCAGCGCCAGCGCCCTGGTCTCGATGCGGCCGGTGGAAACCTCCAGGGTCCAGTCGCCGCCGCGGGCGGCGGCGCCGGTGTCGTCGCTGGAGGCCGCCACGTCGGCGTGGGTGAGGTCGGCAAGGCGGGAGACCAGCGCGCTGTCGTGGCTGGCCACGTCGCAGCCGTAGAGCAGGATGTCGCCGTGCGCGTCCAGGCTGGCGCCGATGGTGCGCAGCTGGGCGGCGTAGGCGTCCACGTTGGCGGCGGTCACCGTGTCGGTGCCCAGCGAGATCGAGTCGCTGGCGCCGTGGCTGACGATGTGCAGCGCCGTGATGCCGTGCTCGCCGCGCAGGGCATTGGCCAGCTGGTCGATCCCGGAGGCGTTGTCGTCCAGCACCACCACGCGGCTGCCCGCGGGAAGCTGGCC
>DASZVW010000523.1:0-5476 GCA_035546895.1 Polyangia bacterium | reverse complement strand
GGCGATGCGGGACGGCTTCTCCACCGGCGGCAGCCTGGGGCTGGGCCTGCCGGGCGCGCGGCGCCTCATGGACGACTTCGAGATCGTCTCCAAGGTCGGCGCCGGCACCACGGTCACCATGCGGAAATGGACCAGCCGATCATGATCGCGTCGCCCATGAGCGCCCCGCCGCCGCTCCGCTGGGCCGTCCGGTCGCGTCCGCTGGCGACGGAGACCGAGTCGGGCGATCTGCACCTGGTGGCCCCCACGGCCGGCGGGGCCTTGCTGGCGGTCATCGATGGGCTCGGCCATGGACCCGAGGCGGCCGCGGCGTCGCGCCTGGCGGCGGCGACCTTGCGGGAGCACGCGGACGGCGACCCGGGCGAGCTCATCAACCGCTGCCACGCCGCCCTGCGGGGCACGCGCGGCGCCGCCATGCTGGTGCTGGCGCTCTCCTTCGCCGACGCGGTCTTCAGCTGGGCCGGCATCGGCAACGTCGAGGGGTGGCACCAGCGGGGGACGCGGCGGGAGGCGCTCGTCTCCAAGGCCGGCGTCGTCGGCTACCAGATCTCGACGCCGTTGCAGCGCCAGGCGGATCTGCGCCCCGGCGACCTCTTCTTCCTGGCCACCGACGGCATCTCGCCGAGGTTCGCGGACGCGGTCCGGTCGGGCGGCGAGCCCGAGGAGATCGCGGCCGCCGTCCTCGAGAAGTACGGCCGCGCCAACGACGACGCGCTGGTGCTGGTGGCCCGCTGCGAGGGAGGGCCGGCGTCGTGAACGCGCCCGCGCAAAGGACCGACCTGCCGGCCGCCTATCGAGAGGCGCTGGGCGAGTTCCTGGAGGCGCCGTCGGAGGGGGCGCTCGTCGAGGCGTACGAGCTCGGGCGGCGGGCGCTCGCCGAGGGGCGCGGGCTCATCGAGTGGTCGATCGTTCACGACGGCGCGGTCGGCGCGCTGGAGGTGATCCTCCGCGGCCCCGAGGCGCTGGCGCAGGCGGCGAGCTTCTTCCGCGAGAGCCTGTCGCCGTTCGAGATGACCCAGCGCGGATACGCCGAGAACAACCTCTGGCTCGAGCGGCTGAACGAGGAGCTGCGGGGCGAGGTGGCGGCCAAGGAGAGGCTGGCGGCCCAGGTCCAGGAGGCCAACGCCGAGCTGGAGGCGTTCAGCTACTCGGTGGCGCACGACCTGCGCGCGCCGCTGCGGCACATCACCGGCTTCACCGGGCTGCTGCGCGCCGACCAGCAGTCGCTATTGAGCGCCGAGGGGGCGCGCTTCGTCGGCCGGATCGTGCTGGCCACCCAACGGATGTCCGAGATCATCGAGGGGCTCCTGGTGCTCGCGCGGGCGACCAAGGGGGACCTCGCCGCCGAGCCGGTCGACCTCGGCGCCCAGGCGCGGACGATCGCGGCATCGCTGGCCCAGAGCGAGCCGGAGCGGAAGGTCACCTTCGAGATCGCCGACCCGCTGCCGGCGGTGGGCGACGGGCGCCTGCTCGGCACGGTGCTGGAGAACCTGCTGGGGAACGCCTGGAAGTTCACCAAGAACGCCGCCGCGCCGCGCATCGAGGTGGGGATCGACCGGCAGAAGCAGCCGCCCGTCTACTTCGTGCGGGACAACGGCGCCGGCTTCGACATGGCCTACGCGAACAAGCTGTTCGGCGTCTTCCAGCGGCTCCACAGCCAGGACGCGTTTCCAGGGACCGGGATCGGGCTGGCCACCGTTCAGCGGATCATTCGCCGGCACGGCGGGCGTATTTGGGCGGAAGGGAAGGTCGACGAGGGGGCATCGTTCTTCTTCACGCTCAAATCTTGAACGTGGCGCGTTGGTCGTGGCGGCCGCACGGTTTCGAAACCGCGGATTCCGCCGGGCGCCCCGCGAAGATGCGAAAACGCGCAATCATTCGCGCAACGATGGGCCGCGAAGCTCGAGCATGTCGGTTTCGAAACCACTAAAGACAACGTTCATGGCCGTGGGAAGTAGCTTACAAATGCGCTCGATGATGTAATGATGCACCCCATGGACGTGTTGGTCGCGGACGATGATCCAGGTGTGCGGGTGACGTTGCGGACGTTGCTGGCGCGGCGTGGTTTCAACGTCCTGGAAGCGACGAACGGGGCGGAGGCCGTCGAGGTCCTGGTTGCGAAACCGGTCGACGTGGTGATCACCGACCTCGTGATGCCGCAGGCGAACGGATTGGAGGTCCTCAAGCGGGCGCGCGAGTGCCAGCCCTCGACGCCGGTCATCATGCTGACCGCGGAGGGCTCGATTCGGGACTGCGTCAACGCGATGCGCGCGGGGGCGTTCAACTTCCTCACCAAGCCGTTCCACGTGAGCGACGTCGAGGAGCAGGTGCAGAACGCGCTCAGCCATCGGACCGTGGGCCCCAAGGTGACCCCCACCACCGGCGAGCTGCGCCGGCCGCAGGTGGCGCTGATCGGCGAGTCGAAGGCGCTGCGCGAGGTGATCGAGAGCGTCGAGCGGATCGCGGGGAACGACTCCAGCGTCCTCATCACCGGCGAGAGCGGCACCGGCAAGGAGGTGGTGGCGCGGCTGCTGCACAGCTCGTCGCCGCGGGTCGGGCGGCCGTTCGTGGCGGTCAACTGCGGCGCCATCCCCGAGGCGTTGATCGAGAGCGAGCTGTTCGGCCACGCCAAGGGGGCCTTCACCGGCGCCACCGAGGCGCGGGCCGGCAAGTTCGTCCAGGCGGACCGGGGGACGCTGTTCCTCGACGAGATCGGCGAGCTGAAGCTGGAGCTGCAGGTGAAGCTGCTCCGGGTCCTGCAGGAGCGCGAGGTGACGCCGGTCGGCGAGGCCAACCCGCGCCGGGTCGACGTCCGGATCATCGCCGCCACCAACCGGAACCTGGAAGAGATGGTGAAGGAGGGGAAGTTCCGGCAGGACCTCTACTTCCGGCTCGACGTCATCCCGCTCAAGCTCCCCGCGCTGCGCGACCGGCCGGAGGACATCCCGGTGCTGGCGGCCTACTTCCTCGAGGGGCTCAACCGGCGGCTGGGGCGCAAGGTCGCCTTCTCGGAGGACGCGCTCACGCTCATGCAGCTCTACGACTGGCCGGGCAACGTGCGCGAGATGGCGAACCTGGTCGAGCGGCTGGTGGTGATGAGCCGCGGGGAGGTCATCGGCGGCAACGACCTGCCGGCGCGGATGCGCGCCGTCGACGGGAGCGGCGGGCTGGCCGACGCCTCCGCGGCGCTGACCCGCGGGGCGATCGACCTGCAGGCGACGATGGAGGGGATCGAGCGCGTGCTGATCGAGCAGGCGCTGCGGCAGACGGACGGGAACAAGAGCCGGGCCGCGGAGCTCCTGGGGCTCTCGCGGACCACGCTGCTCGACAAGATGAAGCGTCTGGCGGATTGAGGTCGACGATGGCGGAGAACGGGAAGATGAGCCGGCCGTTGCGGGTGTTGATGGTCGAGGACTCCCTCGACGACGCGGAGCTGGTCCGGCTGGCGCTGCGGCGGGGCGGCTTCGAGCCGGTCTGGGAGCGCGTCGACACCCGGGAGGCGATGGCCACCGCGCTCGGCAGCGGCACCTGGGACATCGTCCTCTCCGACTACTCGATGCCCAACTTCAGCGCGACCGCCGCGTTCGCGACGCTGAAGGAGCAGGGGCAGGAGGTGCCGTTCATCATCGTCTCCGGCACCATCGGCGAGGAGACGGCGGTGGAGGCGATGCGCCTCGGGGTGCAGGACTACCTGCTCAAGACCAACCTGGGGCGGCTCTGTCCGGCGGTGGAGCGCGAGCTGCGCGAGCGGGCGGCGCGCGATCGGGCGCGCGACCAGCTCCGCCGCTCGGAGGAGCGCTACCGGCAGCTCTTCGAGGGCTCGCCGCTGGCCATGTGGGTCTACGACCTGGAGTCGCTGCGGGTCATCGCGGTGAACCAGCAGGCAATCGACCAGTATGGCTACGACCGCCGCGAGTTCTGCGCGCTGACGGTGACCGAGATCCTGGCCGAGGAGGAGGAGTCGCGGAAGTTCTACGTCGGCGAGGCGCCGCCCGATCTGAGCGAGAAGGCCTGGCGCCACCGCCGGAAGGACGGCGAGATCATCTTCGTCGAGACCCGCACCCAGGACATCGAGCTCGACGGGCGGGAGGCGCGCCTGGTGGCGGCCAAGGACGTCACGGCCCGCAAGCGCGCCGAGGACGCGCTGCGGAGGACCGAGGAGCAGCTCCGCCACGCGCAGAAGATGGAGGCGGTGGGCCGGCTGGCGGCGGGCGTGGCGCACGACTTCAACAACCTCCTCTCGGTGGTGCTGGGGTGCACGAACCTGGTGCTGGAGGAGCTCAAGCCCGGCGATCCGCTGCACGCCGAGATCGACGAGGTGCGGAAGGCCGGCGAGCGGGGCGGCGCCCTGACCCGCCAGCTGCTGGCCTTCAGCCGCAAGCAGCTCCTGCGGCCGAGCGTGGTCGATCTCAACCAGGTGGTGGGGGCCATCGATCCGATGCTCCGCCGCATCCTGGGCGAGGACGTCGAGCTGTCGGTCCTGGCCACCCGCCCGCTGGGGCAGGTCTACGCCGACCCGGGACAGGTCGAGCAGATCCTGATGAACCTGGTGGTGAACGCCCGCGACGCCATGCCGGAGGGGGGGAGCGTCACCATCGAGACCGCCAACAAGGAGCTCGACGCCGCCTACGCCGACCAGCACGTCGACGTCACGCCGGGGAGCTACGTCATGTTCGCGGTCTCCGACACCGGCATGGGGATGGACGCCAAGCTGCAGGAGCGGATCTTCGAGCCCTTCTTCACCACCAAGGAGTCGGGGAAGGGGACCGGCCTCGGGCTCTCGACGGTGTTCGGGATCGTCAAGCAGAGCGGCGGCCACATCTGGGTCTACAGCGAGGTGGGGCGGGGGACGACCTTCCGGATCTACCTGCCGCGCTGGACCGGCGCCGAGCAGGCCGCCGCCGCCCCGGTGGCCGCGCCGGTGACGATGGAGGGCTCGGAGACGGTGCTGCTGGTCGAGGACCAGGACCAGGTCCGCAGCGTCACCCGGTCGATCCTGCGGCGCTACGGGTACAACGTCCTCGAGGCGCAGAACGCGGGCGAGGCGCTGCTCATCTGCGAGCGCTACGAGGCCAAGATCCACCTCCTGCTCACCGACGTGGTCATGCCGCGGATGAGCGGCCGCGAGCTGTCGGCGCGCCTGTCGCCGATGCGGCCCGACATGAAGGTCCTCTACATGTCGGGGTACACCGAGAACGCCATCGTGCACCACGGCGTGATCGACGCCGGGGTCGCGTTTCTCCAGAAGCCGATCACCCCGGGCACGCTGGCCCGCAAGCTGCGCGAGATGCTGAGCGTCGCGTCCTGAGGTCGGGGCGCCCGGGCGCGCCTCACGTCACGGCTGGCTCGAGACGGTGAGGGCAGCGGGGGCGCCGGTCGGGACCGCCTGGGCCTGGGCGGAGACGAGCTGGGCGCGGACGGTGGCCTCGCGGGTCAGCTCGATGGCCAGGTCGACGTCCGACTGGGCGCGGGCCAG
>DASZVW010000522.1:0-2990 GCA_035546895.1 Polyangia bacterium | reverse complement strand
GGTATCGCGGGCATCTGCGACCGCTATCAGCTCCTGGTCTTCGCCCCCGCTTTCTGGAACGGCCGCGACCCGATCCTCAAAGAGCGGCTCTTCGGTTTGACCTCGCACGAGGGGAACCACGGCGAGGACGTCAAGGAGTACTACTTCTACCTCGACAGCACGCCCACGCACTCGTACATGCGGTACCTCTACAAGTACCCGCAGCGGCCGTTCCCCTACGGCGCCCTCGTCGAGGCCAACGCCCGCCGCTCGCGGTGCGAGCTGGAGTACGAGCTCGTCGACACCGGGGTCTTCGCCGGCGACGAGTACTTCGACGTCTTCGTGGAGTACGCCAAGGCGGCGCCCGAGGACCTGCTGATGGAGATCTCGGTCTGGAACCGCGGCCCGCGGGCGGCCACGCTGCACCTCCTCCCCACGCTCTGGTTCCGCAACACCTGGTGGCACGGCGAGGCCGCGCGCCCGCTCATCCGCGCCGCCGAGGGTCGGCAGCCGGTGCTGGAGGCCTCTAGCCCGTCGCTGGGCAGCTACCTGCTGTTCTGCGAGCCGGGGGCGGCGCTCCTGTTCGCCGACAACGAGACCAACCCGGCCCGCCGGCCGGAGGCGCGCCGCCAGGGGCCGGGCGCGCCCCGGTTCTTCAAGGACGGGATCAACGACTACCTGGTGAACGGCGATCGCGGCGCCATCAACCCCGCGCGCGCGGGGACCAAGGCGGCGGTCCACCACCTGCTGCAGATCCCGCCGCGGGCCGCGCGCGCGCTCCGGCTGCGGCTCACCGACGCGCGCGTCGGGCCCGAGGACGACGGGGCGCTGGGGCGGCGGTTCACCCGGCTGCTGGAGACGCGGCGGCGGGAGGCCGACGAGTTCTACGCCGACGTCATCCCCGCCTCGCTCTCCGCCGAGCGCCGCGCGGTCATGCGGCAGGCGCTGGCCGGGATGCTCTGGAGCAAGCAGTTCTACGACTACGACGTCGACGCCTGGCTCGCCGATCACGGGACGGCGCCCGCGCTCCCCGGTCGCTGCGGCGGGCGCAACGCGGGCTGGGGGCACCTGGTGGGCGACGACATCATCTCCATGCCCGACAAGTGGGAGTACCCCTGGTACGCCGCCTGGGACCTGGCCTTCAACGCCGTGCCGCTGGGGCTGGTCGATCCCGACTTCGCCAAGAAGCAGCTCCTCCTCTTGCTGCAGGAGCGCTACCTGCACCCGAACGGGCAGGTGCCGGCCTCGGAGTGGAACTTCGGCGACGTCAACCCGCCCGTGCACGCCTGGGCCGCCTACTTCCTCTACCAGCTCGACAAGCGCCGCTCGGGACGCGCCGATCTGGGGTTCTTGAAGGCGATCTACAACAAGCTGCTCATCAACTTCACCTGGTGGGTGAACCGCAAGGACCCCAAGGGGCAGAACGCCTTCGAGGGGGGATTCCTGGGCCTCGACAACGTGGGCGTGTTCGACCGCAACGTGCCGCTGCCGAGCGGCGGGAACCTGGAGCAGGCGGACGGCACCGCCTGGATGGCCTTCTACGCGCAGGCGATGGTCCAGATCTCGCTCGAGCTGGCGCTCCACGACCGCGCCTACGTCGACCTGGCGCTCCGGTTCTTCGAGCACTTCGTCTGGATCGCCTCGGCGCTCATCCACATCGGCGGCGAGGGCGACATGTGGAACGAGGAGGACGGGTTCTTCTACGACGTCCTCCGCACCCCCGACGGCTGCGCGCGGCAGCTCAAGGTCCGCTCGATGATGGGCCTCCTGCCGCTGTGCGCGGCGGCGGTGGTGAACGAGGAGGTGGTGGCGGCGCTGCCCGAGCTGCAGCAGCGCGCGCGCTGGTTCGCCAGCCACCGCCCGCACCTGGTCGGCCACATCCACGATCCGCGCCGCCCCGGCTACCGCGACCGCCGCCTGCTCTCGCTGCTCAGTGAGGGGCGCCTGCGGCGCGTGCTCGGGCACCTGCTCGACGAGGAGGAGTTCCTGAGCCCGTTCGGGATCCGCTCGCTCTCCCGCTATCACCTCGAGCACCCCTACCGGCTCTCGCTCGGCGGCCAGGAGCTGCGGGTCGGCTACCTGCCCGCCGAGTCCGACAGCGCCATGTTCGGCGGGAACTCCAACTGGCGGGGGCCGATCTGGATGCCGGTCAACGCGCTCCTCATCCGGGCCCTCATCAACTACCACGCCTACTACGGCCCCAACTTCCGGGTCGAGTGCCCCACCGGATCGGGGCGCCTGGCCACGCTCTACGAGGTGGCGCGCGAGCTGACCGAGCGGCTGACGCGGATCTTCCTCCCCGACGAGAACGGCCGCCGGCCGCTCTACGGCCGGGCGCCCAAGTTTTCCGACGATCCGCTCTGGCGCGATCACCTCCTCTTCTACGAGTACTTCCACGGCGACAACGGGGCCGGCATCGGCGCCAGCCACCAGACCGGGTGGACCGGCCTCATCGCCTCGCTGCTCCACTACTTCGCGACCATCTCGCCGACGGAGGCCCTGCGCCTCTGGTCGCCGGCGGTCGGCGGGGCCGCGCCCCCGACCGCGCCGCGGCGCAGGCCGGCCGCCGAGCGCCGGACGTGAGCGCGACGGCGCTAGAACTCGAACCCCACCCGCCCCGAGGCGGTCCAGCTCTGCATCGGGTCGCTGCTGGTGGTCAGGCGATCGAACATCGTGTCGTCGAAGACGGCGCGGTAGGTCCCGCGGAGGTCGATGAGGAACACCCGGCCCGGCCGGAGCGAGAGCCCCACGCCCAGCGGGATCGTCCCCACGTCGTCCGAGGTGGTGATGCTCGAGAGGTTCACGGCGCTGTTGTAGATCCGGTAGCGGGTCCACCCCACGCCGCCGAAGACGTACGGCTGCACGCGGAGGTCGGTGAAGTTGAGCCGCAGGTCCCCCTCGACGCCGTTCCCCATCAGGCGGGCGTTGGTGGAGAGCCCCAGCGCGTCGATCGACTGCGTCGAGCCGACGTAGGCGGCCTCGACCGCCAGCGGCAGCCGGGTGCCGAAGGT
>DASZVW010000521.1:0-2726 GCA_035546895.1 Polyangia bacterium | reverse complement strand
TAGATGTCGTCGCCGGCGACGACGTGGTCGCCCGCCTCGAGCGTGGCCAGCACCGCCGTCGAGGCGGCCACACCGGCGTTGAAGGCCAGCCCCCAGGCGCCCCCCTCCAGCGCCGCCAGGTTGGCCTCCAGCGCGAAGCGGGTGGGGTTCTGGGTGCGCGAGTACTCGAAGCCGGTGTGCTCACCCGGACCCTTCTGCGCGTAGGTCGAGGTGAGGAAGACCGGCGTCATCACCGCGCCGGTGACCGGCTCCGGCCCCTGGCCGGCGTGGATGGCCAGCGTCTCGAAATGCGGCGGCTTCGTTCCCGGACCGCCGCGCTTCATGTGGCGCGGCGCTCGGCCAGGTACTCGATGAGGTCGATCTTGGTGATGACGCCGACGATGGCGTCGCCGGTCTCGACCACCACCATCTGCGCGTCGTTGAAGATGTTGCGCAGGAGGTGGATGCGCGTCGACGGCGTCACCGTCGCGTAGGCCGACTCGACCAGCGGATCGATGGGCGCCTCGAGCCCGCCGTCCCCCTTGACCAGGAAGTTGAGCAGGTCGACCTCGGTGACCAGGCCGCAGAGCCGCCCCCCCTCGCTCTCCAGCACCGGCATCTGCGAGACGCCGCTGTCGCGCATCGCCGCGATCACGTCGCGCACCGACTCGCCCCGCTTGGCCACCACCAGCGGCCGCTGCTTCTTGTGGCGCAAGAGCTCGGCGACCGTCCCCAGCGGATCGGGCTCGTCGAGGAAGCCGTTCTCGCGCATCCACTTGTCGTCGAAGATCTTCGACAGGTACTTGGAGGCTCCGTCGGGGAGCAGCACCAGGATGTTCTCTTTCTTCTTCGACGCCTCGGCGTACTTGATGGCCCCCGCCACCGCGGCGCCCGAGCTGCCGCCCACGAACAGCCCCTCCTGGCGCACCAGCTCGCGCGTCATGAGGAAGCACTCCTTGTCGTCGACGCGCACGATCTCGTCGACCAGCTTGAGGTTCATCGTCGACGGCAGGAAGTCCTCGCCGATCCCCTCGACGTAGTAGGCGAAGGGGCGGGTCATGCGCCCGGTCTTCACGTACTCGTAGTAGAGCGACCCGATCGGATCGACGCCCACCAGGCGGAACCCGGGCTTCTTCTCCTTGAAGAACTTGCCGCAGCCCGAAATCGTCCCGCCCGTCCCCATGCCGGCCACGAAGACGTCGACCTCGCCGTTGGTCTGCTGCCAGATCTCCGGCGCCGTCGAGGTGTAGTGCGCCTCGGGGTTGGCCGGGTTGTGGTACTGGTTGGCGTAGAACGCGCCCGGCGTCTCGGCGACGATCCGCTTGGCCGTCTGGTAGTAGCTGCGCGGGTCGTCCGGCTCGACGGCGGTGGGACAGATGACCACGCGGGCGCCGAAGGCGCGCAACCCGGCCACCTTCTCGGGCGACATCTTGTCCGGCATGACGAAGACGCAGCTATAGCCGCGCAGCGCCGCCACCAGCGCCAGCCCCATGCCGGTGTTGCCGCTGGTCGCCTCGACGATCGTCCCGCCGGGGCCGAGCAGCCCGCGCCGCTCGGCGTCGGTGACGATGTTGCGCGCCACCCGGTCCTTCATCGACCCGCCCGGGTTCAGGTACTCGCACTTGACGTAGATGTCGGCCGCCACGTGGCGGGCCAGCTTCTGCAGCTTCACGATCGGGGTCCCCCCGACCGCCTCCAGGATGTTGTTCTTGGCGCCCGTCACGACGCGAAGATCGTCAGAAGCGCCTCAGGCCTTGAAGTGGTCCCGCCCGTGCGCCGAGCGGAAGTGCTCGACCACGCTCTCCTCGAGCAGCTCCTGCATCGTCTGGCCGCCGTAGCGGGCGGCGATGCGGTCGTCGTACTCGTCGGCGATGATCGCCACGTCGCGGATGGTGGTGGTCAGCTCCTCGGCGTCGAGCGTGTCGCCGCCCAGCAGCGTGTGCGAGAAGATGATGACGTCGCCCGCCGGCACGTAGGCGAAGGCCCCGAACCGCAGGAGGGCGTTCATCTCCAGGAGCTGCAGCGCCAGCGGCACCTCCATCGTCACCCCCTTGACGAGCTGGGCGACGCAGCGGACCACGCAGCGGTCCGGATTCCAGGCGATGACGTTGATCATCACGATCGACGATCCCTGCTTGACGACGTAGAGACCCTCGTCGACCTTCTTGAACGCGGGGCTCTTGCGCAAGGTCTTTTCGATGAGCTGACAGCTCGTCTTGGCGGCGGCGTTCATGTCCAAATCGGTACCACGGATAAAGTAAACTCACCACCGCGATGCGCACCTGCAAGCACTGCGCGCACGGCGCTGCCGACCACCTGGCGTTCTGCCCGGCGTGCGGGCATTGGTTGGGGGCTCCGACCTCCGGGATGTCCGCGTTCGCCCCGGCGAGCGCCACCGGCCGGATGCGCGGCACCGCCGCCTTCTCGCGCACGCTGGTGGCGACCGCGCGCGGGCCGCTGACCGGACCGGCGACCGTCGCGCTCGGGGGTCCCGACGCCACCCGGAAGACCGCGGCCGAGCCGCCCAAGACCGGGCTCAACTGGGCGAGCGACGCCATCGGCTACATCTACGTCTACCTGCGCGACAAGCTGGACGCCGGGGCCCGGCGGCGGCGGCTCGTCGAGGAGCGGGCCGGCGCCGAGGCGCTGCTCTCCGGCGCGCTCAACGAGCTGGCGGCGGCCGTCCTGCGCGAAGGGGTACAACATCCGGACTTCACCGGCCTCCTGGAGGCGATCGGCCGGGCGCA
>DASZVW010000520.1:0-7185 GCA_035546895.1 Polyangia bacterium | reverse complement strand
ATCACGCGCGGCAAGGTGCAGCTCGACAAGCGTCCAGTGGAGCTGCATGCCGTGGTCGCGCACGCCATCGAGATCGCGAGCCCGCTCTACGAGCACCGTGGCCACAACCTGGACATCGACCTGCCGCGTGAGGAGACTTGGGTCGAGGCCGATGAAACGAGGCTCGCGCAGGTGTTCGCCAACCTGCTCACGAACGCGGCCAAGTACACCGATCCGGCTGGCAACATCGACCTGCGCGCGTGGCGCGACGGTCACGAGATCGTGCTCCAGGTGAAGGACAATGGCGTCGGCATGGGCCCCGACCTTCTGCCGCGCGTGTTCGACCTGTTCGTCCAGGGACACCGGAGCGCCGACCGAGGACCCGGCGGCCTCGGCATTGGGCTCGCGCTGGTCCGCAACCTTGTGGCGCTTCATGGCGGCAGTGTCGCTGCGCTCAGCGAGGGGGAAGGGAAGGGGAGCGCGTTCGTGGTGCGCCTACCCGTGCTGGCGTCCTCGGGGTCGGCGAGCTCCGCGCCCGCGGCGCCGCCGCTCGCTACGACCGTGACGCCGCGTCGGATCCTGGTCGTCGACGACAACGCCGACGCGGCCGATATGCTCGCCGAGGTGCTGCGAGAGGTCGGGCACGAAGTCGTCGTGGCCCACGACGGTCCGGACGCGCTGAGGGCGGTCGAGGGATTCGCGCCCGAGGTGGCGGTGCTCGATATCGGCCTGCCGGTCATGGACGGCTACGAGCTTGCCGTCAAGCTGCGCGAACGTTTGCAGACGAGCCCGCCGCGGCTCATGGCCCTCACCGGCTACGGACAGGACCACGATCGTGAGCGCAGCCGCGTCGCCGGCTTCGAGAGCCACCTCGTCAAGCCTCTTCAGTTGGATTCGCTCCTGCGCGTGATCGAGCGCCGCGACGGGTGAGCGCGCGGCGCCTCGCCCGAGCGACGAGATAACGCCCGCGCAACCGCCCCCGAACCGGGAGCTCCGGGCCGATAGAGGTCGCAGGTGGCGTCGAAGAGAAGCAATCTCGGTGCCTATGGCCGGGTGGCCCCGTGTTCACCGGGCTGTCGACTCCTCGCCGAGCCTGTTCGTCCGAGGTGATTACGATAGACCCCTTGACATGGTCATAGACGGACTTAGCACTCCTGAGGCGTGGTGTGTCCGCGACTACCGGCGGGCGCACAGTACGCTTTGGGTTGATGCCCCCCCCCGGGAGAATTGGAAAGGACATGGCCATGAGCCCCGAAACTCTGCCGAGTATCGCGAGGATGCGCACGGGTGACCACTACTGCGGCATCTACCGAACGGACGAAGACCACCGAGCGATCGTCGTGGACTTCATCCGCCAGGGTGTGGCGAGGCACGAGAAGATGTTCTACATCGTGAACATCCAGACCGCCGCGCAGCTCAAGGCGACGCTGGCCGCCGCTCACATCGACGTTGACGATCTGGAGCGCAAGGGGCAACTCATCATCACGACGGCCAAGGGGGCGTACCTACAGGACGGGCAGTTCGATCCGAATAAGATGGTCGCCCTCTTGCGGCGAGAGACGGATAAAGCGATCGCGGAGGGGTACACGGCCCTGCGCGCGACCGGCGAGATGACGTGGGCGCTTGCCGGCGAGCCTGGTTCCGAGCGGCTCGTGGAATACGAGTCGATGCTCAACGAGTTTTTTCCCGACAGCAAGTGCTACGGGGTCTGTCAATACGACCGGCGGCGTTTCGACGCCGACATGCTTCTGGACATCCTGCACACGCATCCCAAAGTGCTCTTCGGCCGCGAGGGGTATGACAACTCGGAGATGTACTTCGTACCGAACCCGGCATTCACATCCGGGGACCGTCAGGGCGCCATGCTGGATACCTGGCTAAAGAACCTGTGCCGGCCGCGGTCGAAGACGACCTGACGCGGGGGAGCGCGGCGGACGAGGCGGCGGAAACCGCGACACTCCTCGAAGACGTCAAGCAACTCTACACGCCGACTGGCGTGCACGGAACAATCGCGCTTGTTACCGGGCTCGTGCTCGCGCGGAGCCACGCGCCTCTGGCGGTAGGAAGCTACGTCACTTCGGGCGAGCGCTGGACGGCGGGACACCACCTGGCGGCGGCGGACGGAGACTGCCGAGACGCGAGCCCCGCGACGGTGTCGGCCGCCTTCGCCGTTCATCGCCGGCTGGCGCACACCGCGATGCCACTCATACTGGTTCGCTCGGACGAGAGCGAGCCCATCTTTCGCGCTTTTAGCGAAGCTAGCTGCTCCGTCCAGCAGATCGTGGCCGTGCCGCTTCTCAACCGTCGCAACCGATTGGTCGGCCAAGTCGTCCTGGCATTCGCGGAGGAAGATCCGGGCGTCGGCGCACTCCTGCCGAAACTCTCTCTGTTCGCGAGCCTTGCCTCTGGCGCCCTGGAGAACGCGGAGCGCCTCGCCTTCGCGCAGCGCGATCAAGATCGGCTCCGGCTCCTCGCGGAGGCCAGCGAAGAGGCCCTTTGGGACTGGGACCTGCAAACAGACGCGCTCTGGTTGGGCGGCGGCATCGGCAAGGTCATCCGCGACGAGCACGAATTCATCGGGGCGACGGGTCGCTGGAAGCTCGATCGCATCCATCCGAACGACCGGGCCGCGGTCCGATCCAACTTGGAGGCCGCCATCGTTTCCACGGCGTCGGGGTGGAACCGCGAGTTCCGGTTCCGGCGCGGCGACGGCACCTGGGCGACAGTGGAGGATCGCGGCTACTTTCTGCGCTACGAGGACGGCCGCGCCTACCGGATGATCGGGACGCTCCGCGATGTCAGCGAGAAGAGATGGACCGAGCTCCAGCAACGCTTCCTCGGCACCACGAGCGCCGTATTGGCTGAGTCGCTGGATGTCGAACGGAACCTCCAGAAGGCGGCGAAGGTGGCGGCTGACACCGTGGCCGATTGGTGCGGAATCGTGCTCTTCAGCCAGGGGGACGACCCGGCTCACGTCGTCGCGATCGCTCACGGCTCGACGACGAACGGCATTCACGACATCAGCGACGCTCTCGAGCCCATCGTCGATCAATTGAAGCTGCTCGCTCCGGGCGCCGCGATCGTTTCGGCCGAATTGCCGGAGAGTTGGCGCCAGATGGTCCTCGACGCAGATCCGTCGTTCGCGGCCACCCTGGAACGCATCGCCCCGATCTCGGTGTTGCAGATTCCGATCGCGGGCCCCGATGGTGCCGTCGGGGCGGTGATCCTGGTGAGCTCGTCCGATTCCGCGCGCCGCTATGAATCCGCCGATCTCGCCTGGGCTGAAGAGTTCGCGCGCCGATGCGCGGGCGCGATCGAGAAAGCGCGGCTCTACGAGCAGGCGCAAAACGCCATCCGCGCGCGTGACGCATTCATGGCCATTCTGGGGCATGAGCTGCGCAATCCGCTGTCACCCATCACGACGGCGCTGCAGTTGATGAAGCTCCGCGATCCAAAGTCGCGACGGGAGCAAGAGGTCATCGAGCGGCAGGTGAAGCATCTGACGCGCTTGGTGGACGATCTACTCGACGTGTCCCGCATCGAGCGCGGAAAGATCGAGCTCGTCAAGAAGCCGACGCAGCTGGCGGAGGTGGTCGCCAAGGCGGTCGAGATCGCCAGCCCCCTCTTCGAGCAGCGCCGGCATCGGTTGGATCTCGACGTTGCGACGTTGGGCCTGACGATTTTCGCCGATGAGACCCGGCTGGCTCAAGTCGTCGCCAACCTGCTCACGAACGCGGCGCGGTACACGGACTCAGGCGGGCACGTTCGGGTGCAGGCCGCGCGGGACGGCCAAGAGATCGTTCTCCGCGTCCGCGACGACGGAATAGGGATTCCGCCCGACCTCATTCCCCGCGTTTTCGACCTCTTCGTGCAGGGCGCTCGGACGGCCGATCGACGCGCCGGGGGCCTGGGGCTGGGACTCAGCTTGGTCCGAAGTCTCGTGAGCCTGCACGGCGGGCACGTGGAGGCCCACAGTGACGGGCCTGGCTTGGGCAGCGAGTTCGTCGTTCGGCTGCCTGCGATGCCCGTCGAGCTCTTGGTGAACGAAGCGGCGCCGGCTCTCCAATCGAAGATAGCTCCGGATGGATTGAGGATCCTCGTCGTGGACGACAACGAAGACGCTGCGGCCCTGTTGGGCGACCTGCTCCGCGCCGTAGGGAATACGGTGCAGGTAGCGAACGATGGTCCCACCGCGCTCGCGATCGCGCCTGAGTTTTCTCCTGACGTCGCGATCCTCGACATCGGCCTTCCTGTCATGGACGGCTACGAGCTAGCCCAGCGTCTGGTTCAAATCATGTCCGAGCGTCGTCCATACCTGATGGCGCTGACTGGTTATGGTCAGGAGCACGATCGAACGGCGGCGACGGCCGCCGGTTTCGACGCCCACATGGTGAAGCCCATCGACACCAGTCGTCTCATGGCGACGCTCGCCGAAGTTCGAAGATTGGGACGCTCCGCCCATCACGGCGAGCGTTGATGAGATGCAGGTGAGCGGCGAAGCCGGCCTCCTTGGATCGGCGCCCGGCGGGTTGCTCGCCGTATCCGGTCAGGGCGACGAAGCGCGCGCCGGCGGCTCGCGCAGCCGCGTGGCGAGCTCGTAACCGTCCATGACGGGCAGACCAATGTCGAGGAAGGCCAAGGTGGCTGTGAACTGCACGCGGCGACGTCTTCGTTAGTTGCGAGGTCCGTCGCGGAAAGCAACGTCTGCGTCTCTCGCCGACGGAGCGACGGGCAGATTCACGCGGAACCGCGCTCCGCCCGTATCCACGTTTTCAGGAACGATCGATCCGCCGTGGGCGGCGACATACTCCTGCACGAGGTAGAGGCCGAGGCCAAGGCCGCCACCGAGCGGTGGTTGCCTGGGCCATTCGAACCGCTGGCGCAGGCCCTCCATCACGTCTGGCGGCAAGCCGGGTCCGTGGTCGCGGATCTCGATGATCGCGCCCTGGTCAGCCTGCGCCAGCGACACCTCGACGGGCCCGCCGCTGCCGAACTTGATCGCGTTGGACAGGAGATGGCCGAAGATCTGCTCGACGCGACCTTCGTCCCAGACCCCGACGATCTGTCCGGCTGTGCGGAGGTCAATCGTGCTGCCGCGCTTGGCCGCGGTCGGTCGCACGGCCTCGACGGCGCGGGCGGCGGTCGCGGCGAGGTCGCACCGGACGACCTTCAGGCCGAACTTGCCGGTGGCCAACCTCGACGCGTCGAGGATGGACTCCACCAGCCCGGTCAGCCGGTCGCTGCTGGTGGCGGCCCCCTGTAGGCCCACCGCCAGCGTTTCATCCGACGCGTCCAACCGCCTGTGGAGTCCGTCGATCTGCATCCGCAGCTCGGTGAGCGGCGTTTTCAGCTCATTGGAGGCCAACGACAGGAATTCGTCGCGCAGCCGGATCGCCTCCTCTGCTTTGACGAGGCGGAGCTGCTCCTGTTCGTGCCGGCGTCGCTCCGTCAGGTCCCTCGTCACCTTGGCGAACCCGACGAGGTTGCCGGTCCGGTCGCGAAGCGCGGTGATGATCACGTTCGCCCAGAACCTCGAGCCATCCTTCCGCACCCGCCATCCCTCGTCCTCGAAACGGCCGTCACGAGCCGCTGCCTCGAGCTCCTGCTGGCACTTTCCGGTGCGGACGACGTCGTCTTCGTAGAATCGTGAGAAGTGCTGGCCGATGATCTCGCCGGCCTCGTAGCCCTTGATCCGCTTGGCGCCCTCGTTCCACGTCATGACGTTACCGGACGGATCGAGCATGAAGATCGCGTAGTCCCTTACCGAATCGACCAGCAAGCGGAAGCGGGCGTCGCTGAGGAATGCGTTGTCTTCTGCGGGCGGCATTCCCCCCTCGGCCGACGCCTGCCGCAGCTCCGCGGCATCGGACGAGCCCCCCTCGCCGGTCGCGGTCTGAGGCGTCGTCCACCGCGGCAGCGCGATCGAAAACGTGGTCCCTTCCGCCTCGGTCGACACCACCGACACGCGCCCTCGGTGAGCCGCGAGAATCTCCTTCGTGATGAAGAGACCAAGGCCGAGACCGCGCGATCCGTCGCGGCGGCGGCCGTTCCCGGTCATCGGCTCGAAGATGTTCGGCAGCAGATCCGGGGGGATCGCGCCGCCGTTCCGGACGGTGACGGTCAGGTCGTCTCGATGGCTCCCGTCGACCATCAACCGGACGGAGCCCTCCACGCCGTGATGAATGGCGTTGCCGATGATGTTCGAGAAGACCTGGAAGAGCCGATCCAGGTCCCAGGCTCCCGTGACGTCGCCGACCGATTCGACGGTGATGCTGCTGGTCGGGTGTGCCTGCTCGAGCTCGTCCACGACCTGCTGCACCACCGTCACGAGGTCGGCCTGCTTCGGCGAGACGCCCATGCCTTGGCCGACGCGGAGACGCGTGAAGTCGAGCAGCTGCTCGATCATGCGCGCCATCCGCTGGCCGCTCTCGATGACCCGGGTCACCACCCGCGCGTTGCGGTCGTCCCCGGTGGCCACGACGCGCGCGTAGAGCAGGTTGGCGGCCGTGACGATCGCCGCCAGCGGCGAGCGGAGATCGTGCGCCAGGACGCCGATGAAGAGCTCATTGAGCCGGACCGTCTCGCTCAGGCGCGCGACTGTGCGGCGCTGCCGCTCTTCCGCGTCGCGCGCGGCCCGGTAGAGCTTGGCGTTGTCGACGGCCACCGCCGCCGTCGCGGCCAGGGACTTGGTCACGCGCTCGTGCTCGGCGGTGAATCGGCCGGGCTGGGAATGTCCGAAGAACAGGCCTCCGATCACGGAGCCTCCACGTGAAACGACGGGCACCGCGAGGTAGCTGGTGACCGGCAGGTGGCCCTTCGGCATGCCGTAGTGGGGCGCCATGTGGCCGTAGCGGCGGTCCTTCTTGACGTCGTCGATCCGGACGACACGTTCCCCGGTGAACGTCGGCGCGAAGATCGGCGTGTTCCTCGGCAGGCCGAACTTCGAGAAGGCCTCTTTCGGCGCGCCGGACAACGTGTAGAGCACGTACGACTCGCCGTTGGCGTCGACGAGATTGTAGAAGAAGGCTCCGAACTCGGCGCCCGTAAGTCGGGTGGCGTCGTCGGTGACGCGCTGGACGATCGACTCGAGGTCGTGCTGGGTCTCGCCCAGCGACTCGGCGATCTGAAGCAACGTCGTCGCCTCGTCGCGCGCCGCCTCGGCGTCGCGCCTGGCTTTCCGTTCGGCTTCGTAGAGGCGGGCACGCT
>DASZVW010000519.1:0-2263 GCA_035546895.1 Polyangia bacterium | reverse complement strand
GCCAGCCGGCCCGGTATCCGTCCGCGCATCTTCCGCATCTCTCTCTCCAATCGACTCACCTGCGTTGGCCGTGCGTCTAACGCCGTGGACGGCGATGACCCCGTCTGAGACTCTATGCATAATATTTCGTGCTGTCAAGATATGCGGCGGGGCTTGAAACGGCCGCGTCCGGAGGAGGGAGATCCATGCACCACGTGACGCATCTGGAGGTCGACGGAAGCGCCTCTCCGGACCGAGCGACCGAGGGTCCGCGGAGGCAATCGCTGGTCGGACCCGGCCAAGGATCGGTCCACATGGGGTTCGGCCATCTGGCGCTCTGCCCGGGTGACTCCTGCCCCGCCCGCAGCCACAGCTTCGAGCAGAGCATCTTCATGCTGGCGGGCGAGTTGCTCGTCGAACTGGCCGACCGCGAGGTCTCGCTCGCCGTCGGCGACACCATCCGGCTGCCGGTCGCGGTCGCCTACGCCCTACGCAACGAGGGCGCCGACGCCGCCCGCTGGATCGAGATGGCCGCCCCCCAGCCACGGACCGATCCGGATCTGCCGCCGGACACCTTCGTCGTCGGCACCGGCGCCGCGGCGCCGGCGGGACCAGAGGAGGGGGACGACGTGCTCGTCCTCCGGGCCGCGGATCCGAAGACGGGGGATCGCCGCTCCCGGAGCGTCGGCGACGCGGTCGAGAGGATCGACCACCTCTCCCTCCAGATGCTGGTCGAGCACCCCCTGGGCCTCCACTCGATGTTCATCGCCGACGCCGGCCCCGGCGCCTACCTCGGCCCGCACGACCATCCTCACGAGGAGGCCTACCTGATGCTCGAGGGCCGCTGCGAGTGGACCTTCGACGGGAAGGCCTACCTCCTGCAGGCCGGCGACGTCGCCTGGTCGGGCGTGGGCACCATCCACGCGATGCACAACGTCACCGACGAGCCGTGCCGGTGGCTGGAGACACAGGCCCCGATGCCCGCCGCCCGCCACGCGATCCGCTACTTCTGACCCGGGGCCACAACCCCGCACGCCAAGCGAGAACCAGGCTAGACTTCGACTTCCCGACGCTCGCAGGAACTCCCTGCAGGTCGGCGTCTCGGGGCTATAGCTCAGCTGGCAGAGCGCCTGGTTCGCAATCAGGAGGTCGGCGGTTCGAATCCGCCTAGCTCCACCAACTTCGCGTTGATCGAACCGCCGTCCTCGAAAAGGGCGGCGGTTCGTTCGCTATCAGGGGGCGATGGGACCTCGGACCGGGCGTGGAAGGCGCTCGTCACGATCGTCGAAGGGCGCGGGATTCCCCGTACCATCGAGCCATGATCCCGACGCTCAAATTCCTGGTTGAAATCGTGGTCGTCTCGCTGATTCTCATCTGGATCATTGGCCTGGCCCCGGCCGCGATCGTCACCGCGAAGGGACGCGGAGGATCTTGGTTCGTCAAGGGCTTCTTCACGTTTGGGATCACATGGCTCTACTCGGCCGCGACGAGCGTGGGGAAAGGACGACATGAGGACGGGCGAGCGCGTCCCTCCCAAGCGGAAGGCTCATCTGCTGCCGGCCTCCGTCGCTTTTGCTTTCTCATCGCGATCGCGTTCCTCGCCGCGATCTTCATCTGCCGTCCGACTCCCCTGCTCGGTTTCGATCGCGGTGCCCTCGAACACTCGATAGGTGCGGGCATCCCCGGGGACCCCTGCCGAGAAATCGACGGCCTTCACTGGCGGTGCGACGTTTATGCGGATGATGGAAGTGGCAGCGATGAATACCTCGTTCACACCACCGCGGTCGGCTGTTGGTCGGCGCGCATGGTCGAGTCGCAGCCCGAGAAGACCGGCCACCAGATGAATGGTTGCGTCCGCCTCGGCGATTTTCTGTAGGCCTCAAAGAGCGGGATGTCTCGCTCCGCCTGCTCGATACGGCCGCCCGCTGCCGCCGGCGACGCTCGGGCGAACCTGAGCACGTAGCCGACTCCGTCGGCTCGGGGGTCGTGGACGAAAAAAGCCCGCCGCCCCGCTGGTGCGGGACGACGGGCGGGCGGGAGAGGTGCTCCTCAGAGCGAGCCTTCGGGCTTCCAGTAGCCCTTCTCGTTTTCCCCGTACTTGGCGACGTATTCCTTCTGGAACTGTTCGCCGAGGAAATTCGCTTCCGGCACCGGTTCCTTGTTGGCCTTGGTGATCTTCTGGAAGTACTTGTTGTCGTGTTCCCAGATCGCCCTCCAGTAACCGATCCCCGACGGTTCGAAGATTTTTTCCTGGGCTTGGCCGGCGTTCAGCGGATAGTGCTCG
>DASZVW010000518.1:0-5743 GCA_035546895.1 Polyangia bacterium | reverse complement strand
GGGCCTCCACTCGATGTTCATCGCCGACGCCGGCCCCGGCGCCTACCTCGGCCCGCACGACCATCCTCACGAGGAGGCCTACCTGATGCTCGAGGGCCGCTGCGAGTGGACCTTCGACGGGAAGGCCTACCTCCTGCGGGCGGGCGACGTCGCCTGGTCGGGCGTGGGCACCATCCACGCGATGCACAACGTCACCGACGAGCCGTGCCGGTGGCTGGAGACACAGGCCCCGATGCCCGCTGCCCGCCACGCGATCCGCTACTTCTGATCCGGGGCGGGCCGGATCAGCTCGCGCGCGGCGCGAGCAGGTCGTCGACCAACGAGTCGACGAAGCGACGCGGGATGCTCGACCCGGTCAGCGCGCGGTAGAAGACCGGGCCCATGAGGGCGTCGAGGACGGCGTCGGGGTCGAGATCGGCCGGGAGCTCGCCGGAGGCGATGCCGCGCGCGAGCATCTCGCGCTCGGCCCGGCGCCGGGGGCGCAGGTAGCGCTCGGCGAACAGCTCTGCCACCTCGGCGTCATGCTGGGCCTCGCCGAGCAGGGCCAGCAGCACCTTGCCCGCGGGCTCCTTGGTCAGGAAGCGCGCCAGCGCGCGCAGGTAGCGCCGCGCGTCCTCGACCGCCGCGCCGCCGTCGGGCACCTCGAGCCGACGATCGGCGTCCTCGATCAAGGTGTCGAGCAGGACGTCGACCTTGGACGGCCACCAGCGGTAGATCGTCTGCTTGGCGACGCCGGCGCGGGCGGCGATCCCCTCGACCGTCACGCCGCCGAAGCCGCGCTCGACCAGGAGGTCGTCGGCGGCGTGGAGAACCGCGAGGCGGGCGTTCTCGTCACGCCGGTGGGGCGCGCGTCCCTTCGGCGCGCGGGCGGACGGTTTCTTCGCGGGCGCCATCGTCGCGCGCGATCTTAGCGCGACGCGGCGTCTCGTCTACGCTTGACGAGACGCACCGTTGCGTCTACTCTCTCTGCCATGAGGGCTTCGTCGATCGCCACCACGGATCGGGAACGCGTGAGCCCGCCGCCGGCGGACGTCGGGCGCGCCGTCGCCGCGATCGCCCCCGCCGCGGTGCTCGTGCTCGGCATGGTCGCCGCGGTCAACATCCTCATCCCCGAACTGCAGGCGAGCGGCCTGCACCCGTCGGCGTCGGCGACCGCCTGGATCATCGACAGCTACACGCTGGTCTTCGCCTGCGCGCTGATCCCGGCGGGAGCCCTGGGCGACCGCTTCGGCCGCAAGCGCGGCATGCTGGTCGGTCTCGGCACCTTCGCCGTCGGCTCGGCGATCGCCGCGACGGCCCCGAGCGTCGCCGTGCTGATGTGTGGGCGGGCGCTCGGCGGCATCGGCGCGGCGCTCGTCCTGCCGGCGACGCTTGCCGTCACCCTCGCCCGGCTCAAGCCGGGCGAGCGGCCGCGGGCGGTCGCCCTCTGGTCGGCGCTGACCGGGATCGGTGGCGTCCTCGGCAACCTCGGTGGCGGTCTCGCGGTCGAGGTGGGCGGCTGGCGGACACTCTTCTGGGCGGGGGTCCCGATCGCGGTCGGCGCCGCCGCGCTGATCGTCGCCGAGGTGCCCGCCCAGCCGCCGCACGACGATCCGGTCGACGGCGCCGGCGCGCTGCTCCTCACCGCCGGCAGCGTCGCCCTCCTCTACGGGATCATCGACGCGCCGCAGCTCGGCTGGGGCTCCTGGCAGGTGCTCGCCTCGCTCGCCGCGGCGGTGGTCCTGCTGAGCGCCTTCACCGTCCACGAGCTGCGCCGCCGCTTCCCGATGCTCGACCCGCGCCTGTTCCGGTTGGCCGGGGTCCGCACCGGCTCGCTCGGCATCGTCGCGCTCTTCTTCGCGATGTTCGGCCTCTTCTACGTCAACGCGCAGTACCTCCAGGACGTGAAGGGGTACTCGGCGCTGCTCACCGGCGTCGCCATCCTGCCGCTCGGGGCCGTGATGCCGCTCGTCAGTCCGCGCAGCATGACCGTCGCCGCCCGGATCGGCGGCCGCGCGACCATCGTCGCCGGCCTGGTGATCCTGGCCGCCGGCCTCTTCGGCCTCTCGTCGACGACCGCCGCGACCCCCTACCCCCTCTACGCCCTGGCGCTGGCCGTGGTCAGCCTCGGGATGGGACTGGCGATGCCGCCCCTCTCGGCGATGATCGTCGGCGCGCTGCCGCCCAGCCACGCCGGCGTCAGCTCGGGCCTCAACAGCACCACCCGCGAGCTCGGCTCGGCGCTCGGCGTCGCCGTCCTCTCGACGATCCTCACCACCCGCTTCGCCGCCCACCTGCCGGCGGCGCTGCGCGACCTGCCCGGCGGCCGCGGCGCCACCGCCGAACACTCGGTCACCGCCGCCCTGCACTACGCGGCGCAGGTCCCCGACCCGGCGACGAGCGCCCGCCTCCTCGCCGCCACCCGCGCCGCCTTCACCGACGGCACGAGCCTCGGCCTGCGGGTCGGCGCGGCGCTCGTCCTGCTCACCGCCGCCGTCGTCTTCCACCAACACCCGTCCGAGGAACGGGACTGATCAACCGGTCGCCGATCGCACCAGCGGCAGGAACAGCTCGTCGACGATCGACCTGACGCGGGCCGGGCCGGGCGGCTCGAGGTTCATCAGCATGTCGTGGCGCAGCAGGTCAAACGGCATCGCGAGCACCGCCGGCGGGACCTTCCTCAGATCGATCTCGCCGCGCTCCTCGGCACGTCGGAAGACCGCTTCGGCGATCCGCATCGGCTGGTCGCCGAGGAACCGGTCGCGCGCCTGCGCGGGAGTCAGGCCGGTCTCCGCGAGCAACCCGGAGAAGCCCGCCCCGGCGACGATCGAGGTGAAGGTGGCGCGACCCGCGCCGATCGCGCCCAGGAGGGCGAGCAGGTCGCCTCGCAACGTGCCGGTGTCGGGGGTCTCGACCGGGTGGGTGTCGCGGTAGTGCTCGATCGCGGCGAGGACCAGCTCCCCCTTGTTGGCCCAGCGGCGATAGAGCACGGCGATGCCGGTATGGGCGCGGGCGGCGACCGACTCCATCGTCAGGCCGCCGAAGCCGACCTCGACCAACTCGTCCCAGGCGGCCTCCAGGAGCGCCGCCTCGAGCTGCGGACCGCGCCGCCGTCTGCCTTTCCCTTGCGCCGCCATCGCCAGGAGACGTTAGAGAGGCTTGCATTCCTTAGCAAGCCGGCCTACTCTCTTAAGAGATGGAATCATCTCTTACGCCACAGGTGCGCAAGGCGCTGGTCGCACTGATCGTCGGCGGGATCGCGGCGGTCCTCGACTCGACGATGATGACCCTGGCGCTGCACACCCTGGCCGTCCGGCTCCACTCCACCTACGGCACGGTCCAATGGGTGACCACCGGGTACCTGCTGGCGCTAGCGGTGGCGATCCCGGTCACCGGATGGGCGGAGAGCCGGTGGGGCGGCAGGCGCGTCTGGATGGCCGCGCTGCTGATCTTCGCCCTCGGATCGGTGCTGTGCGCCCTCGCGTGGGACGACGCCGCCCTGATCGGCTTCCGGGTGCTGCAGGGCTTCGGCGCCGGACTGATCTTCCCGTTGATGCAGACCCTGGCCGTGCGGGCGGCGGGCGGGCGGGCCAACAGCAGTCTGATCGCCATGGTCAGCCTCCCCCTGGCCCTCGGCCCGATCCTCGGCCCGGTGATCGGTGGCGTGGTCCTCAACTGGCTGAGCTGGCGCTGGCTCTTCCTGGTCAACGTCCCGGTGATCGCGGTCGGCCTGCTGCTCGCCTGGCGACTGCTGCCGGCCGACGAGCCGGATCCCGCCGCCACGCGGCCGCGACTGGACGTGGTCGGCCTGGCCCTGCTCGGCCCGGCGCTGGCCGGGATCCTGCTCGGCCTCTCGAGCCTCTCCGAGGACGGCGGGGTGGCTCACACCGGCGTGCTCTTACCGCTGCTCGGCGGGATCGCGCTGCTCGCCGGCTTCCTCCTCTGGGCCACGCGTCCCGGCAACCGGCGACCGCTCATCGACGTCCGCCTGCTCCGGCTCCGCTCGTTGGGGACCGCCGCGGCGGTTCTCTTCACCGCGGGCGCGGCGACGTACGCCGGCCTGTTCCTGCTGCCCCTCTACTACCAACAGCTGCGCGGCGGATCGGCGCTCGACGCGGGGCTCCTGATGATCCCCCAGGGTGTCGGCGCACTGGCCTGCCGCGTCTTCGTCGGCCGGCTCGTCGACCGCTTCGGTGCCCGCGCGATCACCGTCGCCGCCTTCCTGCTGACCGCGATCGCGACCGTACCGTTCGCCTTCGCCGGCGCCGACACCAGTCCCTGGCTGCTCGGCGGAGTGCTGCTGATCCGCGGCCTGGGACTGGGCGCCGTGCTGATCCCGCCGATCTCGGTCGCCTACCAGGACGTCTCGCCCGCCAACGTCCCGGATGCCACCATGAGCACCCGCATCACCCAACAGGTGGGCGCCTCCTTCGGCACCGCGATCGTCGCCGTCGTCCTCCAGGCCATGCTCCCGCACGGCACGACCCACGCCTTCCAGGGCGCGTTCTGGTGGACGACCGGGATCACCCTCGCCGCACTCCTCCCCGCCCTCGCCCTGCCGCGGATCGGACCCGCGCACGCCGAGGAGGAACCAGGCTAGACTTCTCTCTTCTCGACCCTCGCGGGAACTCCCTGCAGGTCGGCATCACGGGGCTATAGCTCAGCTGGCAGAGCGCCTGGTTCGCAATCAGGAGGTCGGCGGTTCGAATCCGCCTAGCTCCATTCCTGGATTCGGCGCCGTCGTGGGGGCGATCAGGTGCAGCACTATGTTGATGCAGTGCTACACTCGTCTTCATGCCCACGACCAAGCCTCGCTACACGATCACCGACACCGGTGAGTTGAGCAATCAGCTCGACCGGGCACAGCGGCGATGGCCCGAGGTCCGCGATCGCAAAGAGCTCTTGTTGAGGCTGGCCGCGGCGGGACGCGATGCGATCGAGCGGGAGGCGACCGATCGTGTCCACGCGGTCGAAGAGACCTCCGGAGCGCTCAGCGGCGTCTACCGACCCGACGAAGTGGAGCGGCTGCGCGAAGACTGGCCCGAGTGATCGTCCTCGACGCCAGTGTTCTGATTGCCCACCTCGACGAGCGCGACGCTCACCACGCGAAGGCTTCGCAACTGCTTGTCGGGACGGGCTCCAAGCCCCTCGGCGCAAGCTCCATCAGCCTGGCCGAGACACTCGTCGCGCCAGCTCGTGCCGGCCGCCTCGCCGATGCGACCCAGGCGCTCGAGCGCCTGGGTGTCGAGGAGCTGCCTTTGGGTCCGGGGGCGCCGGCTCGCCTCGCGCAGCTTCGCGCGGACACCGGTCGGAAGCTCCCCGACTGCTGCGTACTGCTCGCCGCCCAAGAACATGACGGCGCTGTCGCGAGCTTTGATTCCGCCCTGCTCGATACGGCCGCCCGCCTACCGCTGGCGACGCTCGGGCGGCCCTGAGTACGTAGCCCACCCCCACCGGCTCGGGGGCCGCGGACGAAAAAGCCCGCCGCCCCGCCGGGGCGGGACGACGGGCGGGCGGGAGAGGTGCTCCTCAGAGCGAGCCTTCGGGCTTCCAGTAGCCCTTCTCGTTTTCTCCGTACTTGGCGACGTATTCCTTCTGGAACTGTTCGCCGAGGAAATTCGCCTCCGGCACCGGTTCCTTGTTGGCCTTGGTGATCTTCTGGAAGTACTTGTTGTCGTGTTCCCAGATCGCCCTCCAGTAACCGATCCCCGACGGTTCGAAGATTTTTTCCTGGGCTTGGCCGGCGTTCAGCGGATAGTGCTCG
>DASZVW010000517.1:0-1772 GCA_035546895.1 Polyangia bacterium | reverse complement strand
GCAGTAGCGGTAGAGCTGGGCGCGGAGCGGCTCATAGGTCTCGAGGAACCGCCGCCAGGAGCCCTGGGCGGCGGCGGCGGGATTGGAGGTGGTGGTCATGACGAGGAGACGGATCGGGCATCCGAAAAGATACCTCCGCGCTCGGCCTTCCGTTCCGTTGCCGGCCGGCGCGAGCTATCGCGGCGGCATCGCCGCGGGGAGGGCCCCCGGCCTGAACAGGTCCCCGAGATCGGGGGCGGCGGCCACGGTGGGGAGGGGCGGCAAGCCCAGGATCTCCTCGGTCGTCTTCAGGACCGAGCTGTGGGTGTACCGCTGGGCGCCCGCGTAGCCCGGCTTGACGACGGCGCCGAGGGCCAGGAACGGCAGGTGGCCGGAGGGGTCGCCCTCGTCCCACACGAGGAAGACCACGCCCGCGTGCGCGTCGGCGTAGGCGATGAGGGGCGGCAGGTTGAGCGCCAGCCAGTCGTCGCCCGACTTGACGAGGTCGTGGTCGGGGCAGGCGCTGGCGCCGTGCATGTCGTGGCAGAGATCGGGGGTGATGAACACGTAGCGGGCCAGGGCGCCCGCGGCGAGATCGGCGGGGAGCGCCGAGAGGTCCTTCATGTGCGCCGCGCAGGCCGCCGCGGTCTTGGCGGGCGGGCTGCCGGCGAGGTCCTGGAAGAACACGAACGGGTCGTGCTTGGGCGCGTAGAAGCCCGCGCCCGCGACGGGACAGCTCCCGGTCGCGGCGTCGAGCCCTTCCTGGTAGGCGGTCCAGTCGAGGCCGGCGGCCGCCATCTGCGCGGTCAGGTGCGCGGTGCTGGCGGTGCTGTTGTGCGCCGAGGGCGCGTCGTCGGTGGTGAAGGTGTGGTCGGCGAAGGCGTTGGTCCCCGCTTCCAGCCAGACGTAGTGCGGCTCGCTGGGGACGCTCTGGCCGAGCTCGTCGACGAACTCGGTCGCGTGGGCGTAGCCCGGGACCAGCGTCAGGTTGAGGTAGGGCGCGTCGGTGTCGTCGCCGTAGATCTCGCCGATGTCCTCGTTCTCCATGGCCACCACGATCACCTGCCCGACGGCGGCCGGGCCGGGCGCCGCGGCGTCGGTCGAGCTCGGGTTCGCGTCGGCCGGGCGCGGGGCGGCGTGGCCCGGACCAGCTTCCCCGCAGCCGAGCCAGCCGGCGAGCAGCACCGACCCCGCGATCCCCGCCCAAGCGACCCGCCCGTAAGACAACCCCACATAAGGAATCTAAGGATGTCGGGAGATCTAAGAACCTGACCGACGCTCGGGGGCCGACGATCGGGGACGCCGCGGTCGAGCTGGCCGGCGCCGGCGGTGGCGCGCCTATTCGCCGAGGGCGCGGCGGGCCAGCTCCGCGCGCTCGGCGGCCTCGGCCGCCTCCAGCTCGTTCTCCACGATGTAGGCGTAGTCGCGGCAGATCCCGGTGTCGCCGTTGGTGGCGAACTCCTGGTTGGCCTTCGCCAGCGACATCCGCGCGTCCTCGATCGGGCGCGGGGCGACGGCCGCGGCGGGGCTCTTGCTCACCCGCTCGAAGGAGAGCCGCGCCAGCACCAGCGGCGCCGGGACCGCGGTGGCGGCGCAGGCGTTCGCCAGCAGGCCGAACGTGGCGAGCGCCAGCAGGCCGGCGCGGGCGGGCCTCACGGCTGGCTCGAGACGGTGAGGGCAGCGGGGGCGCCGGTCGGGACCGCCTGGGCCTGGGCGGAGACGAGCTGGGCGCGGACGGTGGCCTCGCGGGTCAGCTCGATGGCCAGGTCGACGTCCGACTGGGCGCGGGCCAG
>DASZVW010000516.1:0-1980 GCA_035546895.1 Polyangia bacterium | reverse complement strand
TCTTCTTTGAGGCGGGTCTTGATGCCGTTGTAGCGCTGCAGGAACTCGTAGTGCTTCTGGCGGAAGGCCTGCAGGTAGCGGCGCTCGTGCGACTTCTGCTTGAGCGCCTCGCGGATCTCGCCCAGCGGCGCCACGAGCTGCCCCGCCTCGGCGTAGCTGCCGACCAGGGTCATCACCCGGCCGGCGTCGACCAGCTTCACCTCGCCGGTGCGGCCGCTCTGCCCCGGCGGGCTGTAGAGCAGCGTGAGGACCTCGGGCGCGCTCGCCTTGACGGTGTTGACCACCATGCTCCCCGGCAGATCGGGGAGGTCCTCCTTGACGATGACGATCTGCGGGCGCATCTGGGTGACCACGTCGAGCGCCTCGCCGCCGCTCAGCGCGGCGCGGAACAGCCAGCCCTGGGCGGGCGTCAGCACCGCCTCCAGCTTCTCGATCGCGGCCGGATCGTCGTCCACCACCACCACGCTGACCGTCGCCGCCCCGCCCTCGTCGACCGTCCGCCCGGCCGCGCGGTCCTCGAGGTCGAGCAGCTCGTGCGAGACGTCGCGCAGCCGGCGCAGGAACTCCTCGTGCGTCTCGGCGACCTCCTCGAGCAGGCTGTTGCGGTCGGCGGTGGCCTTGATGTCGCCGGCCGCCTCGATCACCCGCTCGCGCAGGTAGGGGACCACGTCCGGCTCCTTGAGCACCACGTCCGCCGCCCCCGCCCGGAAGGCCCGGACGGCCGTCTCGTACGACTTGCGGGCGGTCATCACCACCACGGAGGTCAGCGGCGACTTGTCGCGCGCGAACTGCAGGAGCTCGATGCCGCCCCCCGGCGTGGGCGTGTCGGCGTCGACCAGCGCCACCGCGTAGAACTTGTTGAGGAGCTGGTCGCGCGCCCGCACCGGGTCGTGCGTCCCCGTGACGATGAGGCCGACCTTGGTAAGCAGCCGGTCGAGCCCCTTGACCACCTGCTCGTCGGCGTCGACGACCAGGATCTCCTGCCCGGCGGCGGCGGGTTGGTTAGCCACGGTTGACCATCAACTTAACCCGCCGCTCGGTGGTGCAGCAAGCGACCGTGGCGCGCGAGCTGGTACTCTTTCGGGGGCTTGGGATTCGCGAGGGCCCCGGACATGGACTCCTTCTTCGACAGAGCGCTGTTGGCGGCGCGCCGGCTGGGCGCCTCGGACGTTCACCTCAAGCCCGGCCTGGCGCCGATCCTCCGGATCGCCGGCGAGCTGCGCACGCTGAGCGACGTGCCGCCGCTGTCGCGCGAGTTCCTGCACAGCCTGGGGCTGTCGCTGCTCAACGACCGCCGCCGCGAGGCGCTGGAGCGGACGGGCGACGTGGTGGTCGCGCTGGCCACCAGCAACGGCGGCCGCCAGCGCGCCCACCTCTATCACCACCGCGGCGGGCTGAGCCTGTCGCTGCGCCTCATCCCGCCCGAGGTGCCGGCGCTCGACACGCTGGGGCTGCCGGCCGAGGCGCGCGCGCTCACCGAGCCGGGCGCCGGCCTGGTGGTGGTGGCCGCCGGCCCGGGCGCGGGGAAGACCACCACGCTGGCCGCGCTGGTCGAGGACGTCACCGCCCGCCGCCCCTGCCGCGTGCTGACCATCGAGGATCCGGTCGAGCACCTGCTCAGGGATCGGCGGGGCGTGGTGGTCCAGCGCGAGGTCGGCACCGACATCCCCTCGACGGCGGCCGGCCTGCGCGCCGCCGTCCGCCAGGACGTCGACCTCCTGATGATCGGCGAGCTCGCCGACGCCGAGGCGATCCGCCTGGCGGTCGAGGCGGCGGAGGCCGGGCGGCTGGTGCTGGCGGGCCTGGGCGCCGGCAGCACGGCCCAGATGCTCGAGCGCCTCACCCGGCCCGCGCCCGGCGGCGAGGCCGAGCTCTCCGGCGCGCGGCTGGCGGCGGTGCTGCGCGGCGCGATCGTCCAGCGCCTGGTCCCCGCGGCCGGCGGCCGCCGGCGCGGCCCGGCGGGGACGCTCCTGCGCGTGG
>DASZVW010000515.1:0-3228 GCA_035546895.1 Polyangia bacterium | reverse complement strand
AACCTGACCGCCCGTCAGACCGAGGTCCTCGAGCTCGTGGCCCGCGGGAGGACCAACACCAGCCTCGCCGAGCCCCTGGGCGTCCGCCTCGGGACCGTGGAGTTTCACATCTCCGCCATCTTCGACAAGGTGGGCGTGAGCAGCCGGGCCGCGCTGATCGCGACGTTGATGGGCCGGTAGGGCGGAGCGTTCCGCCGAACGAGTCGTGTTATCGTCGCGGGCACGATGAGTTGGCGGTGCGGTGTGGCGGTCGTTCTGCTCGTTCTGGGCTGTGGCTCGGGCGGAGGAACACCGACGGGAACGGGTGGGACGGCGAGCGGCGGCAGCACGGCGACCGGCGGCAACGGAGCGGGAGGGACGGCGGGAAGCGGCGTCACGGGCGGGTCCGGCGGCGGCAGCGGGGGGGCTCCGATCGCTTGCTCGGGCCTCAGCTCGACGGCCGAGGCTCAGCTCCTCTACACGGTGGCCTCCGGCACGGCCTGGTACCTGGCCGGCTCCGACGACCAGGGGACCCTGATCGCGGTCGACATCAACAGGTCGGTCCGGCTGGTTTCGGCGACACCGGATGGGACGGCCGAGGTGTTGCTCGACGAGACGACCTATCAGGCGAGCTGGTCGTTCGATCCCACCAACGTGGTGGCGCTTCGTCGAACCGATGGGGTCGACGTGCTGGTCAGCGACGACTCTTTCGTCGTCCTGGTGCGCAAACAAGGCTCGTCGGTGCGGGTTGTCCAGCTCGCCCAGACGGACGAGAGCGATCTGACCGCCATGGCGCTCGCCGCCGGCTCGAACGGCACCGTGGCCGTTTTCCAGGAGGGCCATGACACGTATGGGACCAACCAGAAGATCACGGCGGTGGACGTCGACCCCCTGATCGCCGCGGCCGGAGCCACCCCGGCCAACATCTCGATCGCGCAACAGGTGAGCGGCATGGCGCTGGCGAGCCGAACCTTCCCAGCCCCGGCGGGCGCGCTGGCGGTGGCCACGCCGACGCAGATCTGGCTGACCGTCGAGCGCTTGGACGCGGCCACCGACTGCCAGGACACCGGACAGACGGCGACCTGTACGGGCGGCAACCCCGCCGTCCCGTGGCTCGACTGCAGCTGGCACCTCGACGCCTTCAAGCTGGGGAGCGGCGCCGATCTCCAGTCGGCGCCCACCGCGACGGTGGACAGCGAGGTGTTCACACACCAGGCCTGCGGGAGCAGCACGCCGGTGAGTACCGGCTCGGCGACCTCCTATACCCCGGTGGTCGATCCCGCCACCGGGCAACTCGGGCTCGCGCTTGACTACGCACCGACGCAGACGTCCGCCGGGCTACAGTTCACGGTCCTCGGCTCCTCCGGAACGCCGCTGTTCGCCAGCTTGAACGAGGTCGTCCCATTCAGTGGCCCCGGAGGCTTCTTCACCCTCGTCAGGGGTGGCCACTTCTTCTACTGCATCGGCACCTCTCTCGATGCCTTCACCTGCTGGGCTGCCGCATCGTCCGGCCTCACCAGCTTCAGCGTACCCTTCGATCAGATCGCGCGAGGCGCGGTGCAGACGCCAACCGGCGTGGGCATCGTGGAAGGCCGGTACACGGAGAACGGCGTCTCCGACGGGTCGGCCTGGTATCAGCCCCTCGACTGCGCGCCCTGATCGCGGGGGCGGGCAGCCGAGCGATCACCCGGGAACGATGAGGAAGGTGAGCGACGCTGTTTCTGCTGTGTCGCTTCCCGCCTGGCGCAGGATCGGGAACGGCGGCGCCGAGGTGCTCGGGCCGGGGTTCCGGGTGAAGACGAAATCGAGGCGCATTCCCGGCGGTGGCGCGGTGGTCAGGAACAGGAAGAACGCCGTCCCGTCGGCCTTGCGGAAGAGGTTGACCGCGGTCTGCTGCGAGATGCCGCCCTCCGGCCGGAACTCTCTCTGATGGACGACGGCGCCAGTCGAGTCGAGCACCCGCAGCTCGACTCCCGAGAGGTTGTCCGAGAAGATGGTGACCGCCGAGGCCGCGTCGGCGGCCACGAACCGCTGGACGGTCCCCGGCTCGCGGGCCGGGGCACCGTCGCTGCTTCCCGAGAACACCTGGACGCCGATCCCGTCCCCGAACACCGGCTCGGCGCCGAAGGTGTAGTAGGTGGCCCAGTCCGGGTTTGGATTGTTCGTGTCCGCCACCGGGCGCCACTGAATCTGGAAGCTCGTCAGGTTACGCGCGGTCCGGACGATCATCGTGACGCTCTCTTCGATGGGTGTCGTACCGGTCGAGGTCCTCAGCAGCTTGACGTCCCCCGGGAGCCCCAGGGCCTCCGTCCCCGGCAGCACGTTCGAGACCAGCGACGTCCGCTCCCACTGGATCGGTTCGGGGCTACGGATCAGCAGCGCCGTGATCGTCTGATCATGCGTGGCGTTCGAAATCTCCACGCCCGCCGGCGCCCGAAGCCGTCCGTCGGCGCCCAGTGTGATCAGCTCCAGCGCGTCGAATGCGCGGGTTTCGTCGTCGGTCGGAGCCGAAAGCCCGAAATCGGAACCGCTGGTCCCGACACCCGCCGGAAGCGCCAGAGAGGCGCCGGCGTTGGTGGTGAAGTCGTTGGAGGTCGCGCCGAGAGTTGCGGGCAGGCCGAACGCCTGGTCGTCGAAGCTGGCCAGGTGGTGCGCGAAGTTCACATATTTCGAGGTGACGTAATCGAACCGTTGCGCGGTCGCGGGGTTGGACCGGAGGTCGTCGACGCGGATCTCGGTGAACCGGCATCCGGCCGCCCCGGTGGCGAGGCACCCCACCGTACCCTGGGTCGAGGCCCCCGCCGGCAAGGTCAGATCGAGAGGCGCCGTCACGCCCGTCTGGGTGATGTGGAGCTGATCTCCGACGCAATCGATCGACAGCTGCAGGTCGTCATCGGGCCCGCCGAATCCCGGCTGGTCGGCGCTCAGCTCGTGCTGGGTCCCATTGATGACAGCGACGACCGTGCGCAGGCCCGACGTCCGATCGAGGCCGATGAAGATCTGGTTCCCGGTCTGGTGGCGCCGGAAGCTGAAGATCAGCGATCCCGTGCTCCAGCGAAACTGCGCGCTCACGCGATAGTCCGTCCACTGGTCGGGCGCGTCGGGTGGGTCGCCCTTCGGCGCTCCGAGCGGCCCCTGATAGATGAGGGTGCTGGCGTTCCCGCTCGTCTCGGTGGCGAAGAAGGTCAGCACCGGCTTGCCGTCCGGCCCCAGGACGGGTTTACCGCTCGGGTCGAGGACCTGGTCCGA
>DASZVW010000514.1:0-1740 GCA_035546895.1 Polyangia bacterium | reverse complement strand
GGCGGCCACCATCCGCTCCACCGCGGCCCGCAGGTTGGCCACGCTCGACGCGTGGACGTCGCCGGCGGGGGGGGGCGCCGGCGCCGCCGCGGCCAGGCGGTTCCCGCAGGCGAGGCAGAAGGAGGCCTCGTCGGGGTTCTCGGTGCCGCAGCGTCCGCACTTCATCGCGCCCTTCTTATCGTACTGGCGAGATGGGGTCGGTCAAATGTCGGTGAATCCTGTACTCTCCGTCGCCGAGGCTCATGCAGACGGGCGCGTCGGACGGACGGTTGGCGCTGTTTCTCCCCACGCTCGACGACGGCGGGGCCGAGCGCGTGATGTTGCAGCTCGCCGCCGCCTTCTCGGCGCGCGGGCGGACCGTCGACCTGGTGGTCGGGATCCCCGGCGGGCCGCTCGATTCTCAGGTGCCGCCCGGACCGCGGCTGGTCGACCTCGGCGCCCGCCGCACCGCCCTCGCGCTGCCGGCGCTGGTCCGCTACCTGCGCCGCGAGCGCCCGGCCGCGCTGCTGGCGACGCTGGAGCACGCCAACGTGCTGGCCGTCGGCGCCGCCGCGCTGGCCCGGACCGGCACGCGCGTCGTCCTGCGCGAGGCGAACGTGCTGCTCCCCGGCGCCGGGCTCGACCGCCGCGCCCGGATCCTCCGCCGGCTGATGCGCGCCGCCTACCGGCGCGCGGGCGCCATCGTCGCCGTCTCGGCCAGCGTCGCGCGCAGCCTCGCCGCCGAGCTGGGCGTCGCGCCGGAAAAGATCCGCACCATCTACAACCCGATCGTGACCCCTGCGATCGCCGACCAGGCCGCCGCCGCGCTCGACGACCCCTGGTTCGCGCCCGGCGCGCCGCCGGTGATCCTGGGCGTCGGTCGCCTGGCCCCGCAGAAGGACTTCCCGACGCTGCTCAAGGCGTTCGCGCGCGTCCGCGCCGCCCGCGAGGCGCGCCTGGTGATCCTGGGCGAGGGGCCCGACCGCGCCGCGCTGGAGGCGCTGGCGCGCGAGCTCGGCGTGGCCGCCGACGTCAAGCTCCCCGGCTACGACCACAACCCCTTCCGCTACTTCGCGCGCGCCACCGTCTTCGCGCTGTCGTCGATCTACGAGGGCCTCCCCGGCGCCCTCATCCAGGCGATGGCCTGCGGCTGCCGCGTCCTCAGCACCGACTGCCCCGGCGGCTCGCGCGAGATCCTGCAGGACGGCGCGCTCGGCCCCCTCTGCCCGCCGGCCGACCCGGAGGCGCTGGCCGCCGCCCTCACCCGGCTGCTCGACGACGCGCGCCGCGCCCCGGAGCGCCCGCGCTACCCGCTGGAGCCGTTCTCCGAGGCCGGCGCCGTCTCCGCCTACCTCGAGACGCTGTGAAGCCCCCCTCGGCGCGCGGCCAATATAAGATGTAAAATCGCAGAACGTCATGTCGCAATTCGCGCCGCTCAGCAGACGACCTCCCGGTCCGAAGGCCGCGCCGGTCAAGACCGAACCGCCGCGGCCGACGCCGGCGGCGCCGGAGAGACGCGCGGCGGCCGGCGCGCGATCGCCGGCGGCGCAGGAGCTGCGCGAGCTGCAGCGCGCGCGCCTGGATGCCATGGCGGAGCGGGTGGTGGCGCTGGCCTCCGGGTTGGCGACGCTGCAGCGGCAGCCGGCCATCGGTGACGTCCACGCCCCCGCCGAGACGGAGGCGCAGCGCGCCGCGGAGGGCGCCGGCGCGGCGCCCGTCGCCAAGCCCACGGCGCCGGCGGCGAACGCGCCCGCGCTCCTC
>DASZVW010000513.1:0-1628 GCA_035546895.1 Polyangia bacterium | reverse complement strand
GTCATCGCGCTCGCCGACGACGAGTACCTGGTCGCCGGGAACGGCATCATCGTCACCTTCGCGCCGGCCGCGCCCGGCGATCCGCTCGCCGGCCTCGAGCGGGTCGACGAGGGGCGCTTCGAAGGGGGGCGCTTCGTGGTCACCCGCCGGCTCAACGGCGACGAGACGCACCAGGGGCGCCAGGTCCGCCTGCCGATGGGCGACTTCGGCCTCCAGCGCGTGAAGCTCTATCGCTACCGCTGAGACGCGCGACAGGCGTCACGCCGTTGCGCGCGGGACGCCGAGATGTTGCGGCTCCGACACCGCCGCCGTCTCGGCGCTTGCGCATACTGCGCGCATGCTGACACGCCGATCGTTCTTGCGGCTCACGGGCGCCTCCGGTCTGGCCGTCACCGGCGCCGAGCTCCTCTCGCGCGCGGCGGCCCGCGCCGGCTCGGCGATCTCGCCCCGCGGCGCCAACGGGATCCAGCACGTGGTGGTGCTGATGATGGAGAACCGCTCGTTCGACCACTTCCTCGGCTGGCTGCCGGGCGCCGACGGCCGCCACGACCTGGTCTTCGAGGCCACCGACGGGAACTTTTACCCCAACTACCCGCTGGCCCCCGACTTCCAGGGGTGCGGCTACAGCGACCCCGACCACAGCTGGGAAGGGTTCCTGGTCCAGCACAACTTCGGGAAGATGGACGGCTTCCTGCAGCGGCCGACGGCGCCCGGCGGGCTGCCCGGCGTCACGCTGGCGCAGGCCAACACCTTCCCCATCGGCTACTACACCAACCGCCACCACGACGGCACCCGCAAGCCGGTCCCCGACCTGCCGGTCATCGGCGCGCTGGCCGAGAGCTACACGGTGCTCGATCGCTACTTCTGCTCGTTCGCGGGCGAGACCTTCCCCAACCGCTTCTACCAGCACGCCGCCCGCACCGACCGCGACCACAACACGGAGACGATCTCCACCCTGCCGACGATCTGGGACCAGCTCTCGCCCATCCCCAACACGCAGGGGATCCCGACCGGCGCCTACTTCTTCCGCGATCTGCCGTTTCAGGCGCTGTGGGGGACCAAGTACCTCCCGTTCTGGCGCCCGTTCGCGGCCGGCGACGTCGACGCGCTCGGCATCCCGGTGACGACCCCGTCGTTCATCGACACCGTCGCCGCCGGCGACCTGCCGAACGTCAGCTTCATCGATCCCGCCTTCGACACCGAGGCGACTGGGACCTCGGCCGACGACCACCCGCTGGCCGACGTCCGGCTCGGCGAGCGCTTCATCGCCGACGCCTACCACGCGCTGGCCGGCGCCGGTTACCTCGACAACACCGTCTTCGTCGTCACCTTCGACGAGTGGGGCGGCTTCTACGATCACGTGCCGCCCCCCAGGGTCGTCGACGACACCGACCCGGCGACGGTCGACCACACCGGCGACGACACCACGCCGACCGACGGGCGGCTGACGCCCGACTACACGCAGCTCGGGTTCCGGGTGCCGGCGATCGTGGTCTCCAACCTGGCGCCCGCGCGCGTGGTCGGCCAGGGGCCGTTCGAGCACGCCTCGACGCTCAAGCTGATCGAGTCGACGTTCGGGCTGACGCCGCTGACCGCGCGCGACGCCCACGCGCGCGATCTCGGCGAGG
>DASZVW010000512.1:0-7174 GCA_035546895.1 Polyangia bacterium | reverse complement strand
GACGGCGATCCCCACGGCCTGGTCAGCGAGCTGCTCCTCGCGCGGGGCGTGCGGTCGGTGCCGATCGCCGGCTGGGGGGCGCCCTTCGAGGCGCTGCTGCGCGGCTGCTTCGCGCCCCTGCCGCTGCCGCCGCCGCTGTCGCGGGCGCCGGCGGGAGCCCGCCGCGCCCGCCCGCGCTGAGCCGCTACATCTGCTCGGGCGCGTCGATGCCGAGCAGGCCGAGGCCGTGGGCGAGCACGCGGCTGGTCAGCTCGCAGAGCGCGAGGCGCGACTGGCGCGCCGGTTCGGCGGCCGTCAGGACCGGGCAGTGCTCGAAGAACGCGGTGAAGGCCACGGCGACGTCGTGCAGGCTCTGGCAGAGCCGGTGCGGCTGCAGCGCCTCCGCCGCGCGCTCGATGGCGGCGTCGAAGCTCAGGAGCTCCAGCGCCAGCGCGCGCTCGGCGGCGGCGTCGACCAGGATCGCGGCCTCGGGCCGGTGCGCGTACCCGCCGGCCTTGCGGAGGATCGACCGGCAGCGCGCGTGCGCGTACATGATGTACGGGGCGGTGTTCCCCTCGAAGGCCAGCATCCGGTCCCAATCGAAGACGTAGTCCTTGACCCGATCGTTGAGGAGGTCGGCGTACTTGATGGCGCCGATCCCGATCATGCGGGCGACCCCTGCGGGCACGCCCGCGCCCCCCTCGGTGGTCCGGCCGCGGATCACCGCCTCGGCGCGGTTGAGCCCCTCGGTGAGGAGGTCGGAGAGCGTGACCGCCTCGCCGGCGCGGCTCTTGAACATCTTCTTGTCGGCGCCCAGCACCGACCCGAAGGCGACGTGCTGGAGCTGGACGGAGTCGTCCGCCCAGCCGGCCTCGCGGGCGGTGGCGAACACCATCGCCAGGTGCTGGCTCTGCGGCGCGCCGACGACGTAGACGAGGCGCCGGGCCTTGAGCACGTCGATCCGGTAGCGGAGCGCGGCGAGGTCGGTGGCGGCGTACCCGTATCCGCCGTCGGACTTGCGGATGATGAGCGGGACGGGGGCGCCGTCGCGCCCGCTGAACCCGGCGGGGAAGGTGCAGACCGCGCCCTCGCTGACCCGCGCCAGCCCCCTGGCCAGGAGCTCGTCGGTGAGCGCCGCGAGCGAATCGTTGTAGCGGCTCTCGCCGGCGATGTCGGCGGGGCCGAGGGTCACGCCCAGCAGCTCGTACAGCTTGGAGAAGTGCTGGACCGAGGTGGCGATGAGCTGGTCCCAGAAGCGCCGCGTGTCGGCGTCGCCCGCCTGCAGGAGGACCACGCGCGCGCGGGCCCGATCGGCGAACCCGGCGTCGGCGTCGAAGCGCCCGCGCGCCTGGCGATAGGCGGCCGCCAGGCCCGCCAGGCTGGTCTCGCTCGGCGAGATCTGCTGCTCGAGCAGGTACTCGATCAACATCCCGAACGGCGTCCCCCAGTCGCCGATGTGGTTCTGGCGGATCACCCGGTGGCCCTGGAAGGCGAGCACGCGCGCGATGGCGTCGCCGATGATGGTGCTCCGCAGGTGACCGACGTGCATCTCCTTGGCGACGTTGGGGCCAGAGTAGTCGACCACCGCCACCTCGGGGTGCGCGACCGGCGGGAACCCCAGCCGCGGATCGGCGAGCATCCCGTGGAGCCGCGCCGAGAGGTACGCCGGCTTGAGCGTCAGGTTGAGGAACCCGGGGCCCGAGACGACCGGCGCCGCCGCCACCTCGCCGTCGGGGAAGCAGCCGGCGATGGCGGTGCCCACCTCGCGCGGCGGTTTCTTCAGCCGGCGGCCGAGGCCGAGCGCCACGTCCGCCTGATAGTCGGCGTGGACCGAGCGGTGGACCGCCGGATCTTCCTGCGGCTGCTCGGGGAAGGCGCGCTGGACCGCGGCGGTGACGTGCTTTCGAAGGTCGGCGACCGGGTTGATCATGGACACTGGATACTTGGACACGAAACGCGTGCTCTCCTGGTGGCGGCGGGGCCGCGTCGTCGGAGGCGGATGATATCACCCCCGCCGGAGCCGTCGCGAAACGGCCGGCCGCGCGGGCGCGAGCTGCGGTATCGTGGGCGCGGATGAGCCGGGAACGACCTTTGCCGGCGATACGACACGCGTCGTAGATCGCGATGGAATGTTTGTTGACGTCTGTGCGGCCGGCGCGCTTTGGTGGCGCCGTGCTCACCGCCAGATCGGCCGCCGGCGTGCTGGTTTTCTCTCTCCTCTGCGGCGGGGCCGCCCGCGCGGCGGACGATCCCGGCGAGCCGGCCGCCGGCGAGCCCCCGTCGAGCTTCGAGACCATCGTGACCGCCACGACGCCGGTCCACGGCTCGGGGCTGCCGCTCGACCAGGTCCCGGCCAACGTCCGCTCCGGCACCGGCGCCGACCTGGCCGATCACCACAGCCTCGATCTGTCGTCCTACCTGAGCGAGACGATGGGGAGCGTGCACGTCAACGACGTGCAGGGGAACCCGCTGCAGCCCGACCTGCAGTACCGCGGCTTCCTCGCCTCGCCGCTGCTGGGGGCGCCGCAGGGGCTCTCGGTCTTCCTCGACGGCGTCCGCCTCAACGAGCCGTTCGGCGACACCGTCGACTGGGACCTCATCCCCACCAACGCCATCCGCTCGATGGAGATCATCCCCGGCTCGAACCCGGTGTTCGGGCTCAACACGCTGGGGGGCGCGATCTCGATCGAGACCGAGGACGGGTTCTCGGCCCCCGGCGTCGACGCCAGCCTGCTCTACGGGTCGTGGAACCGGAAGCTGGTCCGCGCCAGCGGCGGGCTGCACCGCGACCGGTTCGGCCTCTTCGCCGCGGTGGAGATCTTCGACGAGGACGGCTGGCGCCAGCTCTCGCCCGCCAGCTCGCAGCGGGCGTTCGTGGCGGGGTCGTACCGCGACGGCGACTCCAAGCTCGATCTGACGCTCCAGGCGGCCAACACCGACCTGGCCGGCAACGGCGTCTCGCCGATCGAGCTCCTGGCCGTCGACCGCAGCGCCATCTTCACCGCGCCCGACACCACGGCCAACCAGCTCCTGATGGCCACGCTGCGGGGCGAGCGGGCGCTGGCCCCCGAGCTGCGGCTGTCGGGCACCGCCTTCGTCCGCACCAACCGGACCAAGACCTCGAACGGCGACCAGCACGACTGGATCGCCTGCACGGCCAACCCGAACGCGCTCTGCACCACCGGCGACGGCGGGATGGAGGTGCCGATCCTGAACGCGGCCGGCGCCCCGGTAGCCTTCGACGACGCCTACGACGCCGCCGAGAACCGCACCGACACCCGCCAGACCAGCTATGGCCTGGCCGCGCAGCTGGCGGTCAGCCGGCCGCTCGCCGGGCGCGAGAACCACCTCTTCGTGGGGGCCGAGGGGGACCAGAGCCGCGTGCGTTTCCGCTCCTCGACCACGGTCGGCGAGCTCGACGCCAACCGCGACACCGTCGACGACGGGTTCCTCGATCCCACCTCGCCGATCGCGGTCGACAGCGTGACCAACGACCTCGGCGTCTACGCCAGCGACACCTTCTCGCCGCTGACCGACCTGCACCTGGTGGTCTCGGGGCGCTTCAACCTCACCGCGCTGTCGCTGCAGGACCAGCTCGGCGACGACCTGACCGGCGATCACAGCTACGACCACTTCAACCCCGCCGCCGGCGTCAGCTACCAGCCGCGCCGCTGGCTGGGCGGCTACTTCAGCTTCAGCGAGTCGAACCGCGCCCCCACGGCCATCGAGCTCACCTGCGCGAGCCCCACCGATCCCTGCCGGCTACCGAACGCCTTCGTCTCCGATCCGCCGCTGGCGCAGGTGGTGGCCCGCACGCTGGAGGCCGGCCTGCGCGGCACCTGGCGGCGGGCGGGGCTGCGGCTCGGCTACGACCTGACCGCCTTCCAGACGGTGAACGACGACGACATCCTGTTCATCAGCTCGGGGATGGTGGCCAACCAGGGCTACTTCGCCAACGTCGGCCGGACCCGGCGGCAGGGGATCGAGGCCGACCTCACCGGCAGCCAGCGGATCGGCAAGGGCTCGCGGCTCGAGTGGGGCCTGCACTACACGCTGACCGACGCCCGGTTCGAGTCGGCTTTCACGGCGCTCTCGGCCACCCACCCCGAGGCGGTGAACGGCCTCATCGACGTCCCCGCCGGCGCGCGCATCCCCTCGATCCCGATGCACGTCGGCAAGCTGGCCGTCACCTACGTGGCGGCCTTCGGCCTCTCGGCCGGGGTGAACGTCGTCGCCGACAGCGGCCAGTTCTACCGCGGCGACGAGGCCAACCTGCTGCCGCAGATCCCGGGCTACGTGGTGGTCGACGCCCGGGCCGAGTACCGGGTCGGCAAGCCGCTGTCGGTGTTCGCCCTCGTCGACAACATCTTCGGCGCCCAGTACTCGACCTTCGGCGTCCTCGGCGACGCCACCGACGTCTTCCCCACCTACACCGACCCGCGCTTCCTCGGCCCGGGTGCGCCGCGCGCCGCCTGGGGCGGCGTCGACGTCAGGTACTAGCTCAGCGCGCCCCGGTCGCGAGCGCTCGGCGGGCGCGGCGGGCCGCCTCGACCATGTTGGTGAGGGCGGCCCGCACCTCCGGCCAGCCGCGGGTCTTGAGGCCGCAGTCGGGGTTGACCCACAGCCGCTCGGCGGGCAGGACGCGGGCGGCCCGCGCCAGGAGGTCGTCCAGCTCGGCGGGGGTGGGGACGCGCGGCGCGTGGATGTCGTAGACCCCGGGCCCGACCTCGTTGGGGTACCGCGAGCGCCCGAAGTCGCGGAACAGCTCCATCTTCGAGCGCGACGTCTCGATGGAGAGCACGTCGGCGTCCAGCGCCGCGATGGCCTCCAGGATGTCGCCGAACTCCGCGTAGCACATGTGCGTGTGGATCTGCGTCTGGTCGCGGACGCCCGCGGTGGCCAGGCGGAAGGCGTCGACCGCCCAGCGGAGATAGCCGGCCCAGTCGGCCCGCCGCAAGGGGAGCCCCTCGCGGATGGCGGGCTCGTCGACCTGGATCATCCCCACCCCCGCCGCCTCGAGATCGTTCACCTCGTCGCGGAGCGCGAGCGCGATCTGGGCGCAGGTCTCGGCGCGCGGCTGGTCGTCGCGCACGAACGACCACTGCAGGATGGTCACCGGGCCGGTGAGCATCCCCTTCATCGGCCGCTTGGTGAGCGACTGGGCGTAGCGGGTCCACTCGACGGTCATGGGGCCGGGGCGAGAGACGTCGCCGAAGATGACGGGGGGCTTCACGCAGCGGGAGCCGTAGCTCTGGACCCAGCCGTTCCGGGTGAAGGCGAATCCCTGCAACTGTTCGCCGAAGTACTCGGCCATGTCGGTCCGCTCGAACTCGCCGTGCACGAGGACGTCGAGGCCGATCGCCTCCTGCTCGGCGACGCACCGGCGCGTCTCCTCCTTCAGGAACTGCCGATACGCCTCCGGCGAGATGCGGCCGGCGCGCCAGGCGGCGCGGACCTCGCGGACGTCGCGCGTCTGGGGGAACGAGCCGATGGTGGTGGTGGGGAGCGGCGGGAGGCCGAACCGCGTGCGTTGTCGCGCCGCCCGCTCCGGGTAAGCGGACTGGCGCCGCAACATGAGGGGGGTGACGGCGGCCAGCCGGGCGCGCACGCGCTCATCGCGCGTCCGGGGCGAGGCGCGCCTGGCCGCCAGGGCGGCGTGGGCGGCGTCGAAGCGCGCGGTGTGCGTCCGCTCGCCGTCGGCGGCCGAGGCCAGGGCGACGATCTCGTCGAGCTTCTGGACCGCGAAGGCCAGCCAGGACCTGAGCTCGGCGTCGAGACCGCCCTCCAGCGCGAGGTCGACGGGGACGTGCAGGAACGAGCACGAGGAGGCGACGCGCACGCGCTCGCGCCCCAGCCCGGCGACGGCTTTGGCGACCTGCGCCGAGGCCCGATCGAGATCGGCGCGCCAGACGTTGCGCCCGTCGACGAGCCCGAGCGAGAGCGCCGTCGTCGGACCGAGCTTGCCGAGGACGGCCTCGAGCTGCCCCGGCGCGCGGGCGAGATCGACGTGCAGACCTTCGCAGCCGAGGCCGAGCGCCAGATCGAGGTTGGGGCCGAGGTCGCCGAAGTAGCTGGCCAGCAGGAGCTTCGGGCGCGTCTTGGAGAAGGTCAGCCGGCCGTAGGCGCGGCGATAGGCCTCGGCGGTGGGACCGTCGAGGTCGAGGACCAGCGCCGGCTCGTCGATCTGCACCCAGCCGACCCGGCCGGCGAGGGTGGCCAGCAGCTCTTGATAGACCTGGACCAGGCGATCGAGCGCGTCGAGCGGGGAGGCCGAGGCGGCCGCGCCGGGCGCCGGCTTGGCCAGCCGCAAGAAGGTCACCGGGCCGACCAGCACCGGGCGCGGCTCGACGCCGCAGGCCCGCGCCTCCTCGAGCTCGCCGAGCAGGCGCGCGGCGTCGAGCCGGAACGCCTGCCCGGGCGCGATCTCGGGGACGATGTAGTGGTAGTTGGTGTCGAACCACTTGGTCATCTCCAGCGCCGGCAGGTCGACGCCCGCGGCGGGATCCTGGAGCCCGCGCGCCATGGCGAAGTAGCGCGCCAGCGGATCGGCGATCGCCGCATAGCGGGCGGGGACCGCGCCCACCATGACGGCCGCGTCGAGCAGGTGGTCGTAGAACGAGAAGTCGTTGGTCGGCACCTCGCTCATGCCGGCCGCCTTCATCGCCGACCAGTGCCGCGCCCGGAGGCCGCGCCCGACCTCCGCGAGCGCCTCGCCGGAGAGGGTCCCGGCCCAGAACGCCTCCAGCGCCTTCTTCAGCTCGCGGTCGGCGCCGACGCGCGGGAACCCCAGGCAGGTGGCGGCGAGCGCCATGGCTACGCCACCTCCTTCCGCTGCGCGGCCGCCTCGAGCGGCGGCACCTGCCTCGGCCGCCCGGCCGTGTCGAGCGCGACGAGGACGATCCGCCCGCGCGTGCTCAGCGCCCGGGCGCCCGACACGATGTCCTCGCCGTAGAGCGCCACCTCGACGGTGATCGACGTGCGCCCGGTCTGGACGATCCGCGCGGTCACCTCGGGGAACACCATCTCCATCACCCGGCCCTCGGTGATCCGGCCGGCCTCGATTCTCTCCAGCATTGCTCGTCTCCTCGTGGTCGTGCGGCGTGAAGCCGCGGTGGACCCGCGAGGGTGAGCCATCAGCCGACGCGCGCGCGCGCCGCCCCTTTCGGAGCCGTCGGACCGACCTGCCGCCCCCGCG
>DASZVW010000511.1:0-2109 GCA_035546895.1 Polyangia bacterium | reverse complement strand
TCAGGAAGCCGACCGCCCGCTTCCCCAGCAGCTCCGTGGGGCGGAGGGCCGGGAAGCCGCGCGGGGCGCGGAAGTGGGGGTCGGTCACGTGGGCGAGCCGGAACATGGTCACCTCGGGTCGTCGGAGGGTTGCAGGAGCTGCACGTCGGCGGTGACGCCGAAGTGGTCGGAGGCGAACAGGCGCGCGCCGTCGGGGCCGATCTCGGGGGCGTCGAGCACCACCGCCGCCGCGCGCACCGTGGCGCGCCGGTCGCGCCGCACGGGCGTCACGAAGACGTAGTCGATCCGGCGGTCGCGCCGCAGCCAGTGCATCCGCTCGGTGTAGTCGTTGGCGCGGCACCAGGTGGGGCCCGGGCGGTCCTGGTTCACGGCCGTCCAGGCGTCCTGGTAGGCGACGCGCTTGCCGCCGAGGGTGTGCTGGCCGGTCAGGAAGCGGATCTCGTCGCTCTCGGGGACGGTGTTGAAGTCGCCCATCACCACGCGCGGGTTGCCGTTGTCGTGCTCGGTCAGCACCTGGTCGACGAACTGCACCTGCGCCTCGCGCCAGAGCCCCTCGTGCTCGCGGTAGGAGAGGTGCGTGGTGTGGACCCAGATCCCGCCCGCCTCGCCGTCGAGCCGCGCCGAGAGGATGCCGCGCCCCTCGGTCTCGGTGCTGAACGGCAGCGGGCGGAACTGCTGGGCGCCGATCGGGAAGCGCGACACGATCGCCAGCCCCTCGTGCCCCCCGCCCCACCCGGAGGTGGGCGCGAAGGCGTGGTGAAAGCCGCGCGGGGCGGCCAGCGCCGCCGCCTGGTTCGGCACCCGCCCGGCCACCTCGCGCACCTCCTGGAGGCCGATCACGTCGGGCGCCAGCGCCTCGAGGCGCGCGGCCAGCAGCGCCATCCGCGCCTCCCAGGGGCCGTTCTCGCCCCAGAGGTTCAAGCTCAGGAACCGCGCCACGCCCCCGGTCACGCGCGCCTCACCCGCTCAGGCGCCCCGGTAGGTGCACTTGCTGTCGTAGGTCTCCCAGACGGTCACCGCCGAGAGCGCCTCGATGTGCGGCTTGAGCTCGCGCCAGACGTAGATGGCGATGTTCTCGCAGGTCGAGTTCTCCAGCCCGGGGACGTCGTTCAGGTTGTGGTGGTCGAAGCGCGCGAACAGCACCGCCCAGGCGTCGTCGATGACGCCGAAGTCGATCAGCCACCCGGTCTCGGGGTCCACCGGCCCGGCGACCGCCACCTCGACCTTGTAGCTGTGCCCGTGCACGCGCGCGCACTTGTGGCCCCCCGGCACGCGCGGCAGCCGGTGCGCCGCCTCGAAGCGGTACTCCTTGGTGAGCTCGACGTTCACGGGTGGGAGTATACCCGCGCGCCGCGCGCCGGTGGCGACGCCGGCTACTTGTCGAAGGTGATCGCCGCCCAGGGCTTCTCGGGGCGGGCGAACAGGTAGCCCTGGCAGAGATCGCCGCCCACCCGCACCAGCGCGTCGCGCTCGGCCGGGGTCTCGATCCCCTCGGCGATGATCTCGATCCCGAGGTCGCGGCAGAGGCCGACGATCGAGCCGAGCAGCTTCTGCTTCATGGGCGAGCGGTCGATCCCCCGGATGAGGGACATGTCGACCTTCACCACGTCGGGCTCGAGGTGGGCGAAGCTGGTCAGCCCGGCGTACCCGGCGCCGAGGTCGTCGACGGCGATCCGGTAGCCGAGCGCGCGGAGCTGCGCCACCCGGCTGGTGGCGTCGCGGATCTGCTCGAGCGGCGCCCGCTCGGTCACCTCCAGCACCACCCGGCTGGCGTGGCGCGACAGCGGCGCCTCGGCGGCGATCAGGCGGTCGTCGGCCAGCTCCATGGCGTGCAGGTTGATGAACAGCAGCCCCTCGACCGGGTGGGCGTCGAGCGTCTCGGCCACCCGGTCGCGCACGGTGCGCCCGAGGTCCTCGAGCCGCCCCAGGCGCTCGGCCGCCTCGAACAGGTCGGGCGGCGAGCGGAGCGTCGGCTCCTCGTTGCGGACCAGCGCCTCGTGGGCGAACGTCGAGCGCCGCGACCACGAGACGATGGGCTGGTAGGCGATCCAGAGCGACTTCAGCGCCGACTCGAACCGCACCTCCAGCCCGGCCCGGTCGCCCAGGTGG
>DASZVW010000510.1:0-5057 GCA_035546895.1 Polyangia bacterium | reverse complement strand
CCAGAGCCGCGAGTCGCTGCTCATCCCGCGGGCGTCGCCGACCACGAACACCTCGCCCGGCTTGACCACGTAGCCGGGGAACGGCGGCTCGATCGGCTTGCGCACGGTCAGGTAGCTGCGATCGCCCAGGTACTCGACGGTCAGCCGGCCGCGGACCGTCAGCTTGCCCGCGAGGTCGACGTACGGCCCCGCGTCGCAGGTGGGGACGCGCCAGCCGTTGATGTAGAGGCTCCCCTGCTCGTACGACACGCGATCGCCCGGCACGCCGATCACCCGCTTGACCAGCGAGGCGGGCCCGTCGGCCCGGGCCAGGCCGCCGGCCTTGAACACCACCAGGTCTCCCCGGCGCGGCGCCTTCCGGAACGCCCGCGTCTTCCGGAACGGGAGCGCCAGCCCGTAGGCGAGGCGGTTGGTCAGCACGCGGTCGCCGATCTCCAGCGTCGGCAACATCGACGGGCCGACGATCCGGAAGGTCGCCACCACCGAGCTGCGGAGGACGAAGATCAGCGCCGCGAGCGACAGCATCCCCGCCAGCAGGCGCGCGGGCGGCCAGGCGCGGCGCGCGCCCACCGCCGCCCGGTCGACCCACCCCGCGCGCCGGAGCCAGTAGCGGCCGACCTCGGAGAGCGCCAGGAACAGCGCCAGGCACACGAACAGCGGGTGCGCGTCGCCCAGCCGGGCGAGGAGCCCCGACAGGCCGCCCCGCGCCCCTTCGAGCCGCGAGGGGAGGAGATAGCGCAGCGCCAGCAACGCCACCGCCGCCGGCGCCGCGATGGTCGCCAGCGGCGAGAGGACCCGGAGCGCGCGGGGGACCGGCGGGACGGGCGGCTCGCCGGCGAGGACCGGAGCGGTCATGGCGACGCCCCGCCGTCGAGCAGCGAGCACTGCGTGTAGAGCGGCTGCCGCGCGGCGGGGTTCGACTCGATCCCCTCGAGGTAGAGGAAGACCGCCAGCGCCGCGTTGATGGCCCCGCGCGCCGCCCACTTCCGCCCGTCGGTGTAGTCCGGCGGGCTGACGTCGCTGTTCACCGCCAGCCGGCGGCTCGACTGGATGAAGCCGTCGGGACAGAAGGGGATGGCGCTCTTCCCCAGGACCTTGCCGGCCTGCAGCGCCGCCGTCGCGATCTGGAGCTGGGTGGCGTCGGTCGGCTTCTGCACGCAGAGGGGGAAGAGGTTGGTCGCCGGATCGAGGCCGGTGACGACGTCGCCGTTCTGGTCCATCACCGGGTTTGCGCCGTACCAGTCGTTCCCGCTCGGATCCTGCCCCCAGTAGAGGGAGAAGCCGGAGATCCCCAGGTCGCCCACGCCGGAGGTCGCCGTCCACCCGTTGCCGGTGCCGCCGGTCACCTCGGGGACGCGGACGATCGGGCGGTTGCCCAGGTTGCAGAGGCGCAGCCACATCTCGGCGTCGCCGTTGCTGTCGACGAGGCCGCTGAAGTTGCTCCAGCCGAGGCGGCCGGTGGTCTGGAACTGGCTCAGCTGGAACTGCACTGCGTTCCCGCCCGGCTCCGAGGCGGCGATCTGCTCGCACAGCGACAGCCCCAATCGCAGCATGTCGGGCGTCCCTTGCAGCACGATGTGCGAGCGGACCACGCCCAGCACCGGCGACTCCGAGACCTCCGTGAGGACGTCCTGCGGCAGGTGCTTCTCGGTCCCGCCCAGCGCCATCCAGGCCATGTAGCGCGCGGCGAGGTCCTCGCTGCCGATCCCCAGCGTGGCCGCCGCGCTCCCGAACACGCCGTCGCGGTAGCTCCCCGGCGCCGTGGTGGGGCCGAACAGACCGTCGCGCAGGTCGGCCACCCGCGCGTCGCCGCCGGTGAGGTTGGTGATCTCGTCGGCCAGGAGCCCCTTCGAGTCGGCCTGCGTGCCGTGGCAGTTGAAGCAGACGGTGGTGAAGACCGCGGCCCCCGCCGACTCGACGTAGACCGGCGCGCCGGCGGGCGGCAGCGCCACGCTCATCCACTGCGGGCGGCTGGCTCCGGTGAAGCTGCCGGCGGTGGGGATGCCGCTGAAGTCGCAGCCGGGGACGCTGGTGTCCCAGAGGCCGAAGGGGTACGGCTTGGTCAGCTCCGCCCGCTCGGACGCCAGGGTGACGCCCTCCAGCGCGGTGACGACGTTGGTCAGGTCCTCGACCTGATCGGGGGTGAGCCCGTCCGAGGTCTGGGTGTTCTGGACGTAGGTCGCCACGTCGGGGTCGACCAGCGCGTCGGCCCAGTCGGGGCGGCGCGGGAACCAGGGGCCCGGCGGATCGGTGTCGTCGAAGCTGACGTAGTTCGGGCGGATGGGGAGGAAGTTGCCGGGCATGATGTAGCGGTTCGGATCGTGCGGGTCGGTGAAGCCGAGCCCGGTGTCGCTGGTGACCGGCAGGTTGGCGTTCACCTCGGCGGCGATGAAGGGATCGACGATGTCCGAGGTGTAGGTGCTCGGGCAGAAGCCGTAGCGGAACCCCTGGTTGTGGTACTGGCCGAGGCGCGCGCTGGCGGCGGCCACCGCCGCCCCGTAGTCGCTGTCGCCGGGGAGCGCCTCCTCGTACGGCTGCGGGCTGTCGTCGGCGTTGGCCGGGAACACCCCGTCGACGGGCAGCAGGTTCTGGAACTTGGTCGGGTCCTTGACCCGGGCCGGGATGCTCACCATCCAGTCGCCCATCAGCTCGGCGACGCGGCAGTCGTATCCCGAGGTGTTGAGCGGCATGTGCGGGAACGGCGTGTAGTCGTCGAAGTAGTCGTACGGCGTGTCGGTGTTCCGGTAGATGAGGCTGCGCCAGGGGGCCAGGATCCACTGCGGATCGGGATCGGTCGGCGCGCACTGCCCTTCGCCGGCGACCTCGCTCGGGCAGAGGTACTTGGCCGTCGCGTCGCCGGTCGGCATGTCGTAGAGCGACGGCGTGATGTAGGGGATGGGCACGTTCTGGTTCAGCGAGCGCTTGCGGATCGGGCTCATGGTCTCGAGCGGGAACTGGAAGATCCCCTCGTTGGCGCCGGGGCCGGGCAGGAAGACGAGCACGTCCTTGAGCTCCGGCTGCTTGACCGACGGGTAGCCGCGCGGGTTGTGGCAGTGGGCGCAGTTGCCGACCATGTAGGCCTGCGCGCGCAGCTCGTACTCGTTGCGCGGCGCCCGCGTCCCCTCCGACCGCTCGAGCGGCAGCACGTCGGCGGGCGAGGCCATCCCGGTGACGACGCCGTAGTCGATGAGCCGCTGGAGCTGCGTCAGCTCGTCCCCCTTCGCCGGCTCGTACACGCCCCCCTCGCCGTCGGGCCGCCGCGCCACCTGCACCGGCGTGAAGCCGAGGACGAACGACTGGCTGGGGCTCCCCATGTGGCACTGCGTGCACCGCTCGGAGCCGGGGAGCGCGTAGTGGCGGGTGATCCCCGCGGCGTCGAGCGCCGCCTGCAGGTTGGCCGGCTTGCCGGCGACGATCGGCTGCGCCTTCTGCTCGTCGGTCACGTACTCGAAGATCCGATCGGCGAACGGCTTGCCGTCGCGCAGCGGATCGGTCAGCAACGTCGCCTGCGACTCGTCGTCGTTCCAGACGTAGGTCCCGAAGAGCGCGTTCTGCGCGGCCGACCCGTCGGGGTTGGTGGTGTCGGGGCGCGAGACGATGACGCGGGTCTCGATCTTCCGGTAGGTCTGGTTCCCGCTGACGTCGGTGACCTCCTTGAGGAACGTCTTGTAGAAGCGGGTGTTGGGCGGGATGGTGAACTTCTGGGTCGCCTTGTCGAAGCCGATCGACTGCCCGCGCGGCACCCGGACGTAGCGCATCTTCTGGGCGTCGTCGCTCCAGAGCGGGTAGGTCGGCGCGTAGGAGATGACGCCCTCTTGCGCCAGCGCCGCGCTGTCCAGGGTCGTCAGATCGGTCTTGTCGAGCGTGGCCGGCAGCGAGGTGGCCTGCGCGAACATGGCGTCGAGCCGATCCATCGCGCCGCCGTTGGTCCCCACCATCGCCTTGTTGGGGACGCAGCTGCCGATGTTGGTCAGCTCCTTGCCGAGGAGGGCGCCCACCGCGTAGCCGGCGTTGGCCGTCGTCCCTTGCGACGGCAGCGTGAACGATCCCACCGGGCTCCCTTGCGTGAGCCAGAGGTTCAGCTGGTAGGCGAGCTGGTAGACGGCGTCCGACGGCTGGCGCTGGTCGAACGGCATGCCGCCCGCGGTCGACGGCGGCATGACGACGTTCGGATCGTTGGAGGTGATGATCTGGTAGACCGCCTCGTCGACCTGCATGGGGAAGGTCGTCTGGGTCACCGAGAAGTTGCCCAGGTTGCTCTCGACGTGGCAGCCGCCGCAGACCGACTTGAAGAGGTTGTAGAGATCGGAGGTCAGCTCGACGTCGGACTGGAGAGCGCTCTGCGGGCCCGACTGCGCGGTGAGCGACGCGCGCGGCGGGATCGGCTGCGACGAGCGCGCCGGCATGCAGGCCGCCGGCGTGGTGGTGACCGCGATGGGCGGCGTGCCGGCGTCGGGGACCGGGAAGCTGCTCTGGCTGACCGCGAACGGACCGCCCGGGCGCGAGCAGGCGGCCGCCCCGCCGAGCGACAGCGCGAGCGGCAGGACGGCGAGCGCGGCGCGTCCCCGGCGCGGCGTCATGGCGAGCTCACCGCCACCGCGTCGAACAGCGCCTCGGCGGAGGTCTGCCCGATCGGCTTGATCGCCTCCAGGCGGACCGACATCGAGCGCGCGTCGGCCGGCGCCGCGCCCGTCGCGCGGACGGCGCTCCAGCCGCCGGTGGTGGAGAACTGCGCCGGTATCATCCCGGCGATCGCCCCCGAGCAGTCGGCCGAGCCGTAGAACCAGATCCCCAGCGCCCCGGTGGTCGAGGCACCGCTGGCGATGAAGATCTGCGCCGAGGCCGTGTAGCTCGCGCCGGCGGCCGCCGAGATGCACTGCGCGGCGGCCACCTCCACGGCCAGCGTCGGATCGCCGGCGCCGAGCGTCAGATCGAGCGAGCCCGACCGGCTGTTGTTCGCGGCGTCGGAGGCGCTGCGCGCGACGGTGGCGCCGAAGCTCGCCGTCCAGCCGCTGGTGTCGGCGTCGAATTGTCCGTTCTGGAGCGCGAGCGGCGCC
>DASZVW010000509.1:0-3658 GCA_035546895.1 Polyangia bacterium | reverse complement strand
GTGCGCCGCGCTCCCGGAGCCCGCGGCCGCCGTCGATCGGCTGCGCGCGCCGCCCGCGCCGGGGCGGCTGGCCACGCTGGAGGCGGTGGCGGCCGCGCTGGGCATCCTGGAGGGGCCGGCGGTCGCCGCGGCGCTGATGCGCGTCTACCGGATCATGACCGAGCGGACGCTGTGGACCAACGGGCGCCTCGCCGCCGACCAGGTCACGGGCGGCATCCCGGCGGGCGTCCGCTCGCACGATCCGCTCGGCGCCCGCTGAGCGCGCGGCCCGAGGCGCGCGCGAAAATTCAAGCTTCTTCCGCGCGGGCGGATGGCTACCCTGACCGCGCATGTCGACGGTGACCTTCCCCGACTGGCTGGCCCGACAACACCCCGCGATCCCGCGCGCCGGCGCGCAGGCGATCCTGGCCCTCGCCGAGGGGGGCGCCACGGTGCCGTTCATCGCCCGCTACCGCAAGGAGCAGACCGGCAACCTGGACGAGGTGGCGATCCGGCAGGTGCTGGAGACCAAGGAGCGCTGGGACGCGCTCCTCAAGCGGCAGGCCTTCATCGTCGAGGAGGTCGGCCGCCAAGGAAAGCTGACGCCCGAGCTGGAGGCGCGCGTCCGCGCCACCTTCGACGAGGCGCTGCTCGAGGACCTCTACCTGCCGTACAAGCAGAAGCGCAAGACCAAGGCCGAGGCCGCGCGCGAGGCGGGCCTGCAGCCGCTGGCCGACTGGCTGTGGGGCGCGGCGCACGGCGAGCTCGCTCCGGGCGCCGAGACGCCGGAGGCGCGGGCGGCCGGCTTCGTCGACGGCGGCAAGGGGATCGCCGACGCCGCGGCGGCGCTGGCCGGCGCCGGCGACATCCTCGTCGAGCGGCTGTCCGAGGACGCGGGGCTGCGGCAGCGGGCGCGCGCGGCGCTGTTCGAGCGCGGCTGCGCGCGGGTGCGCAAGGGGGAGAAGGCCAAGACGCCCAGCCGGTTCGAGAACTACTTCGCCTACCAGGAGCCGGTGCGCGAGCTGCTCAAGCCCGAGGCCTCGCACCGCTACCTGGCCATGCGGCGCGGCTGGATGGAGGAGGAGCTGGTGCTGTCGCTGGGGGGGCCGCTCGCCGAGGACGGCACCACCGATCCGCTGGCCGACGAGCTGATCGGCGCCTTCGAGGCCGCCGCCTGCCCGGCGGTCGGGGCCGGCTTCGCGGGGGCGGCGCTGCTCAAGCGTGCCGGGCGGCTCGCCTACCGCGCCCACGTGGCGCCGTCGATCGAGGCCGAGGTCCACAAGGCGCTGCGCGAGGTGGCCGACACGGCCGCCATCCAGGTCTTCGCCGAGAACGTCCGCAAGCTGCTGCTCGCCGCCCCCTACGGCCCCAAGCCGGTGCTGGGGGTCGATCCGGGGCTGCGCACCGGCTGCAAGCTGGCGGTGGTCGACGCCGCCGGCCACTACGTCGGCTCGGGGCTCATGCACCTGGAGACGCCGTCGGGCAAGGCCGCCGCGGCGCCGGTGCTGGCGCAGCTGGTGAAAGAAGGCGGCATCCGCGCGGTGGCGGTCGGCAACGGCACCGCCGGGCGCGAGACCGAGAGCTTCGTGCGCGAGGCGCTCCGCCACTTCCAGCTCGACGTCCCGGTGGTGATGGTCAGCGAGGCGGGCGCCAGCGTCTACAGCGCCAGCGACGCCGCCCGCGAGGAGTTCCCCGAGCTGGACGTCACCGTCCGCGGCGCCATCTCCATCGCGCGCCGGCTGCAGGACCCGCTCGCCGAGCTGGTGAAGATCGATCCCAAGAGCATCGGCGTCGGGCAGTACCAGCACGACGTCTCGCAGATCGGCCTCAAGAAGAGCCTCGACGAGGTGGTCGACTCCTGCGTGAACCAGGTCGGCGTCAACGTGAACACCGCCTCCTACCACCTGCTGGGGCGCGTCTCCGGCATCGGGCCGGGGCTGGCGCGCGCCATCGTCGACCATCGCGCCAAGGCCGGCCTCTTCCGCTCGCGCGAGGCGCTGCTGGCGGTGCCGCGCTTCTCCAAGAAGACGTACGAGCAGGCGGCCGGCTTCCTGCGCGTCCCCGACTCCGCCGAGCCGCTGGACAACACGGGCGTCCACCCCGAGCGCTACGCGGCGCTCGGGCGCGCGGCCGGCGCGCTGGGCGTGACCACCAAGGACCTGCTGGGCGCCGGCGTGAAGCTGGTCAAGGAGGCCGCCGCGCTGAAGAAGGAGCTGGGCGACTTCACCTTCGCCGACGTGGTGCGCGAGCTGGAGAAGCCGGGGCGCGATCCGCGCGACAGCTTCGTGCCGTTCGCCTTCCGGGCCGACGTCCACGAGCTCCGCGACCTGCAGCCGGGGATGATCTGCCCGGGCATCGTGACCAACGTGACCAACTTCGGCGCCTTCGTCGACATCGGCGTCCACCAGGACGGCCTGGTGCACATCTCGCAGCTCGCCGACCGCTTCGTGAAGGATCCCAAGGACGTGGTGAGCGCGGGCGACCGCGTCTCCGTCCGCGTCCTCGAGGTGAAGCTCGACAAGAGGCAGATCGCGCTCTCGATGAAGAGCGAGCGCGCCGCCGAGCGGCCGGCCCCGAGCGAGCCGTCCGCCGCGCCCCGCCCCGGCAAGCTACGGCCGCCCGGGCGTTCACCCGAGGGGGACCGCCGGCCGCCGCCGCCGCCCAAGCCCGCCGCGCCGTTCAACAACCCGTTCGCGGCGGCCCTGGCCAACGCGGGCAAGACGCCCAAGCGCTGAGCGGCGCGACCCGCCGGCTACCCGGGATCGGAGAGCCCGGAGGCCTGCGTGAGCGCCGAGGGGCAGGGGATCTTCTGGTAGACGAAGTCCGGGTTGTTGGAGGCGCCGAACCAGTTGAGGAACCAGGTGCAGCCGTCCATCAGGTCGGGCTTGTTGCTGAACGCCGCCTGGCACTTCTGCTGGACGCAGCTCGCGCTGCCGTTGCACTCGCTCAGCCAGCCGCCGTACTGGGTGCCGAGGTCGGTCCCCGAGCCCCACTGCGTGGAGCAGGCGTTGAGCGCGCCCACGCCGCCGCCCGGGATCAGCAGGTCGAACTGCGTCGCCTGCACGCCGCCGTTGTTGATGACCTGAACGATCATCGTCTTGCCGCTCACCGCCGGCGTCCCCTTCTTGTCGCCGCTGGTGTTGTTGGTGCCGGTGAACTGCAGCTGATAGCAGCGGCCGCAGGCGTAGTTGCTCCCCGAGGCCGCCGCGTAGCCGTACGAGAGCGTGTCGCTGACCGACCAGGGGACGGCGTTCCAGCACATGTAGGCGGTGCCGCCGCCCTGGCAGGCGTTGACGGCGTCGTAGTTGCCTCCCAGGCTGTTGTCGTTGATGTCGCAGCTCATCATCGGGTTGCCGCGGGTGACGTTCCCCTTCCAGCCGCAGGCCGGCTTGCAGCAGTCCCAGTAGCGCGACGCCCAGCCGCTCATGCCGTTGGTGATCGGCGGCGGTTGCATCACGTTGCTGCCGCCGCTGCCGGTGGTGCCGCCCGTGCCGGTCGTACCGCCCGTGCTCGTCGTGCCGCCCGTGCCGCTCTTGCCGCCGGTCGCGGTCGAGCCGCCGGTGCCGTTGCCGCCGGTGCCGGTGCTGCCGCCCTTGCCGCCGCTGCCGGTGGTACCGCCGGTCGAGCCGCCGGTGCCGGTGCCGCCGGTACCCGCGTGGCCGGCCGCGCCGCCCGTCCC
>DASZVW010000508.1:0-2190 GCA_035546895.1 Polyangia bacterium | reverse complement strand
GCCTCTACGGCTACGCCGCCGTGGTGTCGGGCCTGCGCGAGAACGAGCAGGTCGCCGCCACCCACACCTTCGTGCTCGACGTCGAGCGGCGCGGGCAGCAGGGGGCGCGATGACCCCCGAACGCCGGACGACGCCCGCGGCGAAGCCCGCCGCCCGCCTGGTCGGCTTCTGCGCGCGGCATCCGCTGGCCCTCCTGCTGGCCGGCCTCCTGGCCGCGCTCGGCGGGACGCTGGCGCGCCGCTCGCTGGCGCGGGACGTGATCCCCGACCTCTCCGATCCGCAGGTGGTGCTGGTGGCCGACTGGATGGGCCATCCCGCGACGGAGGTCGCCGCGCGCGTCACCGAGGTGATGACGGGCGCGCTGGCCGGCGTCCCGGGCGCGACCGCGGTCCGCGGCACCTCGATGTCCGACATGGCGTACGTCGACGTGGTGTTCGACGCCGTCTCCTCGCTGGCCGGCGGCCGCGCCGAGATCGCGCGCCGGGTCGCCGCCCTCCACGCCCGCCTGCCGCCCGCGGTCCGCGTCGAGGTGGGGCCGGCGGCGTCGGCCACCGGCTGGGTCTTTCAATACGCGCTCATCCCCACCAAGCCGCAGGCGATGTCGATGCTGGAGACGCAGCACCTGGGGGCCGGCGGGCCGCTGCGGCCGCTGCGCGCGTACCAGGACGACGTGCTGCGGCCGGCCCTGGCCGCGGTCCCCGGGGTGGCCGAGGTGGCCTCCCTGGGCGGTCAGCCCAGCGAGCTGCTCATCGAGACCAGCCCCGAGCAGCTCCACGCCGTCGGCGCCACTGTCTCCGACCTCCAGGCGGCGGTCGCCGGGGCGCTGGCGGCGCACCCGGACGCCACGCCCGACGACCTCACCCGGGCCATCGGGCGCGATCCGGTGCTGGCCAAGGTGACGTCGACGCGCGTGGCGCCGGCCATGGCGGCCGGCCTGGCCGACGTCGACGGGCTGGGGCAGATCGTGGTGGGGACGGTGATCGCGCGCCGCGACGCCGACCCGTCGGCGGTCATCGCCGGCGTCAAGCAGGTGATCGACCGCGAGCGGCGGGCGCTGCCGAACGGCGCCCGGCTGGGCGTCCTCTACGATCGCTCGGAGCTGACGGGGCGGGTCGAGCAGACGTTGCTGCGGGCGCTCGGCGAAGAGGTGGGGATGGTCGTGCTGGTCATCCTCGCCTTCCTCGTCAGCGTCCGCAGCGCGCTGGTCCCGATGGCCACCCTGCCGCTGGTGGTGCTGCTGACGTTCGCCGGCATGCGGCTCCTCGGCGTGCCCGCCACGGTGATGAGCCTGGGGGGCATCGCCATCGCGCTGGGGATGGCGGTCGACGCCGAGCTGGTGGCGCTGGAGGCCTGCCACCGCCGGCTCGAGTCGGCGCCGGGGGGGCGCGGTGAACGGCGCGGGCGGCTCATCGCGGCGGCCGGATCGTTCGCGCCCGCGATCCTGACCTCGCTGCTGATCGCGGCGCTGGCGTTCCTGCCGGTGTTCGCCTTCGGCGGCGAGACGGGCCGGCTGCTCCGGCCGCTGGCGACGGCCAAGACGCTGGTCGTGCTGGCGGGCGCGCTGGTCACGCTGACGGTCGCGCCGGCGCTGCGCGACCGCCTGCTGGGTGGCGGCCGCGTCGTCCCCGAGGCGGCGAACCCGCTCACCCGCACGCTGGTGCGGTGGTACCGGCCGTTCGTCCAGTTCGCGCTGGCGCGCCCCGGCCTGACGCTGGCGACGGCGGCGCTGGCGGCGCTCTCCTGTCTCCCGGTCATCCCGCGCCTCGGCAGCGAGTTCCTGCCGCGCATCGACGAGGGCGAGCTGCTCTACATGCCGACCACGGCGCCGGGCCTCTCGGGCGACGACGCGGCCGGCGAGCTGGCCGAGCAGGATCGCGACCTCGCCGCGGACCCGGCGGTGGCCAACGCCTACGGCAAGATCGGCCGCTCGGAGACGGCCACCGATCCGGCCTCGTACGCCATGGCGGAGACCACCGTCCGCTTGAAGCCGCGCGCCGACTGGCCGAAGGTGGCGCGCCGGCGCTGGTACTCCGGGTGGGCGCCCGCGCCGCTGCGGCGCCTGCTCGGGCGCCTCTGGCCCGAGCGGACGCCGATGACCACCGACGAGCTGATCGACGACCTCGACGCCCACCTCCAGCGGGTCGGCTGGACGAACGCCTGGACCGGCCCGGTGCGGGCGCGGACCGACAT
>DASZVW010000507.1:0-16943 GCA_035546895.1 Polyangia bacterium | reverse complement strand
GGCGACTGCGCCGCCGTCCAGGTCAGCGGGAGGGACGCGGAGGCGAGCTGCGCCGTGCCGCCGAGGGCGAGCGCCTGCAGCGAATCGACGCCGGGCGCGGCCCCCGTGTACGTGAAGGTGGCGACGCCGGCCGCGTTGGTGGTCAGCGACCCGAGCGTCGGGTTGGCGCCGGTGACGACCACCTGGACCGCGAAGTTGCCGATCGGATTCCCCTGCGCGTCGGTGAGCGTCGCCGTCAGCGTCTCGGGCGTCCCCACGGTCAGCGGGCCGGGGGCGCCCAGCGCCACCGCCAGGCTCGCACCCGTGAGCGAGGGCGCCGGGTCGACAGTGATCGTCGCCCGGCTGGCGGTGGTCAGCATCCCGTCACTGGCCTCGAGCTGCACCACGTACGTCCCCGGCTCGGTGAAGACCACGTCCGTGACCGGCGAGCTGGCGTCGGCGAAGGCCACCGGGGCGGGGCCGCTCACCTCCGTCCAGGTGGAGGTCAGATCGAGGTCGCCCCGCGGGCCCGCGCCGTGGACCTCTCCCTGCAGCGTCAGCGACGTGGGGAGGCGGACCTCGTACAGGCCCTGGTCGCCGCCCGCGCTCACCAGCGGCGGCTGGTTCACGCAGGCGTCCTGGTTGATGCTGCCGTAGATCCAGCCCAGCTCGCCGATCGACGGCGAATAGAAGTAGTCGTTGGGCGAGCTGGCCACCTGCTGGCGCATCTCGGCCACGTTGACGGTCGACCCGTAGCCGAGCGCGATGATGCGCACCCCGGCGGCCTTGACCGCGGCGATCTCCGCCGTCGGATCGGAGCCGGTGTTGCCCCCGTCGGAGAGGAAGACGATGAGCGGCGAGGCGCCGGGCCGATGGCGGGGGCCCTGCAGCTCGGCCAGCGCCGTCTGGAACGCCGCCAGGTAGTTCGTCCCCCCGGCGCAGAACCCGTCACAGGCGTGGACGGCGCCGGAGAAGGCGGCGTTCGTCTCCGAGATGGCGGCCGTCGGGTCGGCGGTCAGCTGGGCGGCCAGGGGCGCGTCGCCGCTGAAGACGATGCTCCCGATCTGGTCGAGCGGGAAGCTGAGATCGTTGATGAAGGCGTCGGTGGCGGTGTTCGCGGCGTCGATCTGATCGTCCGTGAACATCGAGGGCGAGCCGTCGATCACGAGCATCGCGTCGAGCGGCGTCCCGCGCCCGGTGCACGGCGCGCCGACCGACGAGGCCCAGGTGAAGGTCGGCACGCTGGCGGTCAGCGTCGGCCCGTTGATGGTCGCGGAGACCGTCACCGAGTCCTGGCCGAGCACGGGGCCGTCGTAGGTGAACGACGTCGTGCCGTCCGCCCCCGTCACCAGCGAGACCGTCTGAGCGTTCGCCCCGGTGATCACCAGCTGCGCCGCGATGTTCGGCGCCGGATGGCCGAGCCCGTCGAGCGCGGTGACGGTGAAGGTCTCGGGCTGGCCCAGCACCTGCGGCGTCCCGCCCGGCGTGGCGACGATCGTCAGGTACCCCTCCGGATGGCCGGCGGAGACGTTGGTGGTGAAGGCGGAATCGACCGGACCGTAGAGGTTTCCGTTGCGGTCGGTCCAGGTCAGCGTGGCGTCGTCCGTGAAGGAGCCCGGTGCCTGCCCGAGCGGCGTCGGGGCGTTCATGGTGACGTTGGCGGTGGCGCTCGCCGCCAGGGAGGATGGCAGCGCGACGATCTGCGCGCCGATGTCGGTGCCGTTCACCGTGTCGGCCGCCGTGAGCGTCAGCGCCGTCTCCTCGCCGATGTTCTGGAGCTGCACCGGGTACGGCATCGTCAGCCCCGCCGTGACTTGCGCCGGACCGGACTTGGTCATCTGGATGATCGGGAAGGCCCACGGGATATTGATCTGCGCGAAGTTCTCGGGGGCGTTCAGAGAGTCCACCAGGGCCGTGGCGCGGTACTCCGTACCGAACTGGAAGGAGTTCAGGGTGGCCACGTACTGGGCCGAGGTCTGGCTCGGATCGCGCGGCAGGAAGGTGGGGGCGATCCCGATCCCGGTGAACACCTGCGATTCCGTGGGGCCCAGGTCGGTCACGGGCGATGTCAACGTGGCCGTGGTGAGCGGGCCGTCGAACCCATCGTCGAACCTGAGCGTCACGGTCGCGTTCGTGGCCACCGGCGAGGTGTCGGTGAAGGCGCTCGAGATGTCGAGGGTCGACGTGATCCCGGGCGTCCCCGCCCCGGTGTCGAAATGGACCACGCTGCGCCACTGCGTCGCCTGCGTCGGATCGAAGAGCAGCTTGGTGACGTCGGCAGGGATGTTGCTGCGGACCACGTAGAGGGGTGAAAGATCCTGGCCTGGGCCGATCACGCTGCCGAAGAGACTGCCGACGCTCAAGACCGCCAGAGTCGGATCGTCGACCTCATTCCCGTTGGCGTCGAAGGCGATCTTGGCGAACGAGATCCAGGCCTGGCTCTGGGGCGAGAAGTAATCGAGCGTCTGCTGGTAGGCGCCGATCGTGAAGGGCAGGGTTCCCGTGTTGTTGATGCCGAGGAATCCGAAGAACTCATAGGCGACGCCCGTGTTGGTGACGGTGGCCGAGAAGTCGACCGCGTCGCCGGGAACGAGCGGCACCGCATGATCGGTAGAGAGAGTGATCCCCAGCTGCGGCGTGTTGCTGATCCCGAGCGGGGACTGGTCGACGGTGACGGCGACGCAGGTGTTGCTGCCGCCCGTACACGCCCCCGCCTGGCAGCTGTCGCCGCTCGTGCAGCTGTTCCCGTCGTCGCATCCCGAGCCGTCCGCCTTGGCTGGATTCGTGCAGGCCCCGCTCGAGGGATCGCAACTTCCCACGCTGTGGCACTGGTCCTGCGCCACACAGGTCACGGCCGTTCCCGAGCAGGAGCCCCCATGGCATGCGTCCGCGGTGGTACACGCGTTGTTGTCGTTGCACGTCGTGCCGTCGGCGGCGGCGGGGTTCGAGCAGGTCCCGTTCGCGGGATTGCACGTCCCGGCAGTGTGGCACTGGTCCTGGGCAGTGCAGGTGACCGGGTTGCCGCCCGAGCAGCTCCCCGCCTGGCAGGTATCAGTCTGGGTGCAGGCGTTCCCGTCGTTGCAGGCCGTCCCGCTCGGTGCGGCGGGATTCGAGCAGCTCCCGCTCGCGGGATCGCAGGTCCCGGCGGTGTGGCACTGGTCCTGGGCCGTGCAGGTGACGGGGTTGCCGCCCGTGCAGCTCCCGGCCTGGCAGGTGTCACTGCGGGTGCAGGCGTTGCCGTCGTTGCAGGCGGTCCCGTTCGCCGCCGTCGGGTTCGAGCAGGCGCCCGTCGAGGGATTGCAGGTCCCGGCGGTGTGGCACTGATCTTGGGCCATGCAGGTCACCGGGTTGGCGCCCACACACGCCCCGGCCTGGCAGGTATCGGTTTGGGTGCAGGCGTTCCCGTCGTTACAGGTCGTGCCGTCGGCGACGTGTCCGTCGGCCGGGCAGGCCGCCGAGGCACCGGTGCAGCTCTCCGCGACGTCACAGGCGCCGGCCGACGGCCGGCAGACGGTGGTCGCGGGAAGGAACGTGTCGGCCGGACAAGCCGCCGAGGTCCCCGAGCAGGTCTCCGCCACGTCGCACGCCCCGGCGCTCGGCCGGCAGACCGTCGAGGCGGCGGCGAAGCCGTCGGCGGGACAGGCGCTGCTGGTCCCCGAGCAGGTCTCGGCCACGTCGCACGCCCCGGCCGCCGCGCGGCACACGGCGCCCGCGTTCCCGGCGGGGTGCTGGCAGGCGACGTGGGTGCCGTCGCACTGGTCGGCCGTGCACGGGTTGCCGTCGTCCGTGCAAGCGGTGCCGCTCGCCTTCTTGGCGTCCGCGGGACAGGTCGCGGAGGATCCCGAACAGGTCTCGGCCTGATCGCACACGTCGGCCGCCGCGCGGCAGACGGTCCCCGAGGACGCGAACCCGTCCGCCGGGCAGCTCGTCGAGCTGCCGTTGCAGGTCTCGGCGACGTCGCAGGCACCCGCCGACGCCCGGCAGACCGTCCCGCTCGGCTGCGCCGTGCAGGTGCCGAGGTGGCCCGCCAGGTTGCAGGCGCCGCAGGTCCCCGTGCAGGCGCTGTCGCAACAGACGCCGCTCACGCAGAACCCCGAGGCGCACTGGCTGTTCGAGCTGCACCCGAGCCCGAACGAGGCGTCGTAGAGGTAGGTCGCGCTCTGCACGGTGGTGCTGGCCGACAGCCCGCCGGCGACGAGCACGGAGTTCCCGCTCAGCAGGACCGCCTGCTGCCCCTCGAGCGGCCCCGGCAGCGAGGGCGTCGACGTCCAGGTCGACGTCCCGCTGAACAGCTCCGCCGATGACAGGAAGTTGCTGCCGGTCGACGAGCCGCCCGCCACCAGCACCGACCCGTTCGCCACGATGCTGTTCGGCAGCAGCGTCATCGTGTGCCCCACGCGCGCCGTGGTCATCGTCCCCGCCGACGACCAGCTCCCGTTGCTGAAGCTGGGGTCGAACACGATGACGGTCTGAAGCACCATCGAGCCATTCTTGCCGCCGGCCACCAGGATCTTGCCGTTGGTGTTCGGCAGCGTCAGCGCCGTCGCCTGCTCGCGCGGGCTCGGGTTGCTGGGGATGGAGAGCGGGGCCAGCGTGCTGAAGGCGTTCTGCACCGGGTCGAACAGGTAGACCGACGAGAGCGTGGAGGTGCCGTCGTTGCCCCCCACCAGCAGCACGTGGTTGTTGAGCTGGCTGTTGGTCGTCTGGATCAGCGTCGCGGTGTGGTTCTTGAGGCCCGCGGGCGGGATGGGCCCGGTGGTCGCCACCCAGGAGCCCGAGCCGGAGGCCGGGTTGTAGAGCGAGGCGGTCGCCACCGTCGTCGTCCCGTTCATGCCGCCGGCGACCAGCACGCGCCCGTCGGCCAGCAGCGTCGCCGTGTGGGCGTGGCGGGCGGCGTCCAGCGGGCCCGTCCCGCTCCAGGTCCCCGCGCTGACGGAGTAAAGCTCTCCGGTGTTCAGGCTGCCGGTCCCGCTGATGCCGCCCGCGACGAGCACCTTTCCACTGGTCGTCGGGTTCGATGACGTCGGGAGCTGCGTCGCGCTGTGGAGACGCCGCCCATGAGCCATCGACCCCGTCGATCCCCAGGTGCCGGTCGCCGGGTGGTAGAGCTCGGCCGTCGTCAGGCCGGTGATCCCGCTGGTGGTGCTCCGGCCGCCGGCCGCCAGCACCAGGCCGTTCGAGAGCAGCGTGATGGTGTGTTCGAAGCGCGCGGTCCCCATCGAGCCGGTCGTCGTCCAGCGCGGGTCGAGGACCGCCGGGTAGACGACCGCGGCGTCCGGCCAGGTGACGCTGACCGTGCAGGTCGTGGCGCCGGGCGGCGTCACCGGACGCCCCCAGGGCGGGCTCGGATCGCTGTCGACCGCGCAGCTGCTCACCGCCAGCGCGCCGTCGGTCCGGGCGCCGTCGGCCCCCACGATGTAGGGCGGCGGGACGTGCAACCGGGGCGCGCCGCCCGCGTCCAGCATCTCCAGCGTGCCGCCGACCAGCCGCAGGCCGGCGACATTCGCGCCGAGCGTCAGGGTGTAATCGATCTCGGGCGCGGCCGGGCGCACCGGCAGGCTGACGAAGTCCTCGCTGCCCGCGGGGAGCGGCCGGTGGAGGAGGGTGGCGCCGGAGAGCAACGCCGCCGGGTAGACGACGTAGCCGGAGAGCGCCTGCGCCGGGACCGGCAACGCGCCCGCCAAGGCGACGTCGACGGAGAGCCCGCTCGTCACGTCCGCCAGGTGCATGGATGCCGAGGCGAGCTGCGGGAGCACGACGGCGGCCAGCCTCGACTCGGCGGCCGCGGTCGCCGACGCGAACTGCGGGCGCAGCCCGCCCGCGACGGCCGCGAAGCTCTGCGCCACGCCGGGCGCCAGCGGCGATCCCGCCTGCGCCTGCCCCGCGGCCAGGATCTGCCCCGCGCTCGCCACGCCGGCGCTCGCGCTCGTCAGGTCGGATGCCCGCCGCTCGGCGCCGCCGGCGCCGTCCCGGCGGCAGGCGCCAGCGGCCAGCAGAGCCAACGTTGCGGCGACAATGACGACGGCGCCGACACCACCCTTCGACAGACGGAGAGCCATGGACGCGCGCATCGAGCAAGTTCGGGGCCACCGGACGGCGGGGATGGCCGGTGTGCGCGGCAACGCTCCAAGCGCTGGAGATCTAGGTTCTTCAGCGCGAGATCGCCTGCGGTTCGGGGCCCGGCGCCGCGTGGTGCGAGTGCGAGTGCGAGTCGAGTGAGACAGACCGGTGGAGCGAGCGCCGGCCCGGCAGGTCGCAGCTGGCCGATATCCGGACGAATTGCGGCCGGCAGCCGGCCCCCGTCCGATTCCCGGCCGCCCGCAAAAAGGGGCGAAGAACGGGCGCGATGACCGTTAGAAGGCTGAGGTTGCGAACGTTTACCCGGTTTGTGCGAGCCCTGTGCGAAAGAAAGATCGTTCCGCGGAGATTGCGGCTAGGATGCGCGCCGAGGTGAGCCCAAGGGGGGAGGACGGCGCCTCGGACGAGAGCCAGACGGCTGTCGAACGGGCGCCCGTGCGGATCGACGAGGAGGCCTCGGAGCCGTTGCCGGCCGGGACGGTGCTCGGCGGGCGGTACGAGGTGCGCAAGCTGATCGGCCGCGGCGGGATGGGGCTGGTGGTCGAGGCCTGGGACGCGACGCTCGGCGTGGCGGTGGCCATCAAGATCGTCCGCTCCGAGTACGCGGGCGAGCGGCAGTGGAGCGAGCGCCTGGCACGCGAGGTGAAGCTGGCGCGCAAGATCCAGCACCCCAACGTCTGCCGGGTGTTCGACTTTGGGCAGGCCGACGGGCGGGCCTTCCTGAGCATGGAGCTCGCGGAAGGTGGCACGCTTCGTTCGCAGCTCGCCGAGGGGGCGTCCCGCGCCCGGCCGCTCGCCGACCGGCTGGCGGACGCCCGGGCCGTCGCGGCCGGCGTGGCGGCCATCCACGGGGCGGGAATCGTCCACCGCGACCTCTCGCCCCAGAACGTCTTACGGATGAAGGACGGCCGGCTGGTGGTGTCGGACTTCGGCCTGGCCACCGACTCCTTCGACGGCGCGAGCAGCATCCACGGCGGGACGGTCGCTTACATGGCGCCCGAGGTCCTGCGCGGCGGCCGGGCCAGCGTCGCGGCGGACATCTGGTCGCTCGGCGCCGTCATCCACGAGGTCGTCTTCGGCGAGCGCCTCCGCTGGGACGCCAAGAGCGCCGAGGTGCGGAGCGCCGTCGCCGGCCAGGCGCTCACCTCGGTCGAGCGGAGCGTGCTGGAGATCTGCCGGGCCTGCACCACGCCCGACCCCGCCCGCCGGCCGCGCGACGCCGGCCAAGTGGCGGACCAGCTCGGCGAGGCGGCGCTCTCGCGCGCGGGCCGCCGGCGATGGCAACGTCGCGCGATCGCGGCGGCGACGGCCGGTCTGGTGATCGTGGCGGCGGCGAGCGCCGCACGTCTGGTTCAGTCGCGCCGGCGGCGCGCGGCACCGCCGCCCACGGTCGTGCCCAGCGACCCACTCCTGATCGTCCCCACCGGCGAACCCGACGACTGGACGGACAAGTCGAAGGTCCTCGCCGAGGTGCCCGACCGGATCCGCTGCATGGTCGCGCTCCCCGACCACCACACCGTTCGCTTTGTCTGGGGCTACCCGGCGCGCGCAGCGGACGTCGACACCCGGACGGGCGCGCGGAAGCCCTCGCCGCTGGTCCCCGACGCCTACGCCGAGGGGTGTCCCGATCTGTCGTCGGACGGCAAGCGTCTGGTCTACACCGGTCACACCCGAGAGAACCGCGCCTTTGCTTTTGTGTCTGAGCACGCTGATGGACGGGACGCCATTCCCGAGGTGCCGATCGCCGAGCCGTCAATGGACTCGGATCCGGTCTGGTTACCGGACGGAGAGAACTTCGCCTACAACGTCGACGACCCCCACGTCGCCGTATTTTCGATGGAGATCAAGCGGAGCCTCGTTCTTCCGAGCCCTCAGATAGTTCCGGTGGCGGCATTTCGCGGGATCATTGGCGACAAAGTATTCGTGACCTCTTTGATGCCGTCGTCCGTCGCGGAGATCGCGGGATACGATCTTCCCGGCATGAACGAGCGCGTTCGGTTTCACCTCCCTGCGCCGTTGTGGGACCTGAGCTCGGATGGAACCGGCGACCTTTATGGGACCTCCTTCCAAGGCATCCTCCTGGATGTCACCTTGATCGATCCACGCCGGCATCAGGCCCGCGTCATTGGATCGGTTCGTGGGCAGTCGCTGCGGCACCTCGTGTTCATCGAGGAGGGGATGGCGTTCGTCAGCCGGGTGCTCCTCATCCGTTTGAACGTTCGATCTCCCTCGGGGCAGATCGTTTCGACGGCCCCTCTCTCTCCCGACATCCTGTGGGTGTCGCAATGTGGTGACCGGATCATCGCGACGGAGAGGACTGGCGCCCTTGGCAGGACCGTCTGGCTCGGGAACGACTACCGCACTGTCAGTCCCGTAGAGAAGGGCGACTTCACAGTAGCACCCAGGTGTTCGTCCGATGGGCGCGTGATCTTCTGGTCGAGGTTTCAGGGCAACGCGGGTTTGGAGCGCTGCCAAGGGGGGCGTTGTCGGACGTTGGTGCCGGGACTCACCACCTTGACGGCCTTGTCTCCCGACGAGAAGCGGCTGGCTTTCTACTCGATCGGCAACCGGGTCGACATGGTGCGCTGGATGCTGGCAGACGGCTCTGGACCGGTTCATGAGCTCGCCAAGACTGAGACCGCCTGCGCACCGATATGGGCGGACGGAAAAGACGTCTGGGTGTCCTTCTGGGAAGGGCGGAAGGTGGTCTGGCGAGAAATCGACACCGATTCTGGCCGACCGACGGGCCGAACTTCCCCGGGAATGCACGACTGCTCGACCGGAGAGCCCGACCCCAGCCGACCGCTGCACGATCCCGTGGAGATCGAGGCCAGCGCGCGATCTCAGATTCGATTCTTGCCGTCGAAGTTCCTTCCGACCGTTGGCAGCAGAACGGAGATTCGGTGAGCCGTAGGAGCGGTGGCGGCGCCTCGGACGAGAGCCAGACGGCTGTCGAACGGGCGCCCGTGCGGATCGACGAGGAGGCCTCGGAGCCGTTGCCGGCGGGGACGGTGCTGGGCGGGCGGTACGAGGTGCGCAAGCTGATCGGCCGCGGCGGGATGGGGCTGGTGGTCGAGGCCTGGGACGCGACGCTCGGCGTGGCGGTGGCGATCAAGATCGTCCGCTCCGAGTACGCGGGCGAGCGGGAGTGGAGCGAGCGCCTGGCACGCGAGGTGAAGCTGGCGCGCAAGATCCAGCACCCGAACGTCTGCCGGGTGTTCGACTTCGGGCAGGCCGACGGGCGGGCCTTCCTGAGCATGGAGCTGGCGGAAGGCGGCACGCTTCGGTCGCAGCTTGCGGAGGGGGCGGCCGGCGCCCGCGCCCGGTCGCTCGCTGACCGGCTGGCGGACGCCCGGGCGGTGGCGGCCGGCGTGGCAGCCATCCACGGGGCAGGGATCGTCCACCGCGATCTCTCGCCCCAGAACGTGCTGCGGATGAAGGACGGCCGGCTGGTGGTCTCCGACTTCGGCCTGGCGACGGACTCCTTCGACGGCGCGAGCAGCATCCACGGCGGCACGGTGGCTTACATGGCGCCCGAGGTCCTGCGGGGCGGCAAGGCGAGCGTGGCGGCGGACATCTGGTCGCTGGGCGCCGTCATTCACGAGGTCGTCTTCGGCGAGCGCCTCCGCTGGGACGCCAAGAGCGCCGAGGTGCGGAGCGCCGTCGCCGGCCAGGCTCTAACCTCGGTCGAGCGGAGCGTGCTGGAGATCTGCCGAGCCTGCACCACGCCTGACCCCGCTCGCCGGCCGCGCGACGCCGGCCAGGTGGCGGTCCATCTCGGCGAGGCAGCGCTCTCGCGCGCGGGCCGCCGGCGATGGCGGCGGCGGGCGATCGCGGCGGCAACGGCCGGGGCGGTGATCGTAGCCGCAGCGAGCGCCGCCCGCCTGGTTCAATCGCGCCGGCGGCGCGCAGTGGCGACGCCCATGGCTGCGCCCAGCGACCCGCTGCTGATCGTCCCCACCGGCGAGCCCGACGACTGGACGGACAAGTCGAAGGTCCTCGCCGAGGTGCCCGACCGGATCCGCTGCATGGTCGCGCTCCCCGATCACCACACCGTCCGCTTCGTATGGGGCTACCCGGTGCGCGCCGAGGACGTCGACACCCGCACGGGCGAGCGGCGCCCCTCGCCGCTGGTCCCCGACGCGTATGCCGAGGGGTGCCCCGACTTGTCTGCCGACGGTAAGCGTTTGGTTTATACAGGCTACACCAGCGACGACCGGGCATGGGCTTTCGTGTCCACCCACCCTGACGGAAGCCACGCCACTCCGGAGTTGCAGACCGCCGAGCCGACCCTCTATTCGCAGCCCGTTTGGTTGGCAGACGGGGAGAGCTTCGTCTACGACGTCGACGACAGACACGTCGCCGCTTATTCGCTGCGTACGAAGCGGACCGTGATCGTGCCAGGCACGGAGTCGATGTATACGGTGGTTCACGAAGCGATCGGAAATCAGATCTTTGTGAACTCGCTCCTGGACCGAGCAGCGACGACGGAGATTGCCGGGTTTCAGTCTCCACGGCTTGAGGAGGTCGTTCGCTGGCGGGTCCCGACGATGGTGATGAATCTCGTGTCGGCAGGAGGGACCACTTACTACTATACGGCGTTCAAGGGACTCGAGAGCGAGTTCGTCGCGATCGATCCATTCAGGCGCACGGCTCATTTCGTGGGTGCCGTCCCTGGTCAGTCCATTGGAATCCCCCTGTCCGTCGAAGGCGGCCTTGGCTTTGTCAGCGCAAAGAGACTGGCGACGCTGGTGCTCCGCGCGGCGGGGCAGGAGCCGAGACGCCTCCCGGTCGGCGACGAGATGGTCTGGGCTTCGGCCTGTGGAAGCCGGATCATCGGTGAAAAGTACTTGGGCGATTTCCTGAGCCGAATCGTCTGGCTCGATGCTCTAGGGAAGGTAGGGGGAGTCATTGGGCCGAACGGTTTGCGGCGCTATCCGCGCTGCTCGTCCGACGGAAACGTCATCTTTTACGGGGTGCTGGGGAAAAATCCGGGCATTCTGCGGTGCGAAAGTAGCGTCTGCCGCATGATTTACTCCGGACGCGCGGTCCTTCCTGCCTTGTCCCCGAATGACCGGCGGTTGGCCTTCCTGTCGTTCGATAGTGGCGGCCGGAGGGTCCGTTGGATCTCGAGCGATGGCAGCGGACCCGTTCACGAGGTCGCGGAGAGCCAGAATGGCTGCTCCTCGGTCTGGTCGGACGACCGAGATATTTGGATTTCTCTGCGGAAGGGCCGGCGGCTGATCTGGACGGAGTTCAACACCGACTCGGCCCGGCCGACCGGACGGACCTCGCCCGGTCGGCACGACTGCACCGACGGGCTCGATGATTTTCAACGGCCACTTCACAGCCCGGTAGAACTTGAAATCAATTCTCGTTCTCAAGTCCGTTTCCTTCCCGCTACGTATCTTTCGATCCAGGCGGGATCCCGGTAGGCTGCGCGCGGCGAAATGGGCGACACCGACTCACGCGATAAGGACAGCATCACGGAGGTGGCTTCGGACGAGCCCTTCGTGCGTGAGCGTCCGCCTGAGATCGAGCGCGGGACCGTGCTCGCTGGGCGCTATCAAGTCGAGGACGTCATCGGCAAGGGCGGTAGCGGGATCGTCCTGCGGGTCTTCGATCGTACTGCGCAGAACTTGGTCGCGCTGAAGGTGTTAAAAAGTGAGCTCGCACGTGACGCCAAATGGGAGAAGCGTTTCTCGCGCGAGCTTCGGCTCGGGCGACCGCTTCAACACCCGAACGTCTGCCGGATCTTCGATATTGGCGAGGCGGACGGCTACCGATTTCTAACGATGGAGCTAGCGAGTGGAGGCTCGCTGCGCGAAGAACTGAGGAAGACCAGAGCGCTCGACAGGCCTATCGAGGGGCGCCTGGCAGATGCGCGGGCAGCAATTGAAGGGCTGGCCGCAATTCATGCGGCGGGTGTCGTACACCGTGACTTCAAGCCGGACAATTTGTTGCGGATGGCTGACGGTAGGTTAGTCATTTCAGACTTTGGTCTGGCGACGGACGCGGCAACTGCGCCGGGGGTCACGGTGCTTATCGGGACCCCACACTATATGGCACCGGAGGTCTTGTCGGGTGATCCGGCGACCAGTCGCTCCGATGTCTGGGCGCTGGGCGTCGTGCTTCATGAGATTTTTTTCGGACAGCGTCCGGAGAGACGATCGGTCAGCTTCGATGGGTCTGGCAAGGGGCCACTGCGACCAACATCAACGATCGAGCGCGCGATGCTTGCGCTGTGCGAACGGTGCACCGTCGAGATGCCTCTTGATCGTCCGGCGGACGCCGGCGCGGTGGTTCGAGAATTCAATGCCGTGCTTAAGGGACGGCGGCTCAAGCCAAGTGCCCGTCGTTTCCCGGTGCTTGGAGTCGCCGTGCTCGCCATTGTTGTAGTGGCCTTCGGTTTCGCAGGAATTCATCGTCGTTCGGAGACAAAGACAGTCCTCTTGCACAACAGGAACGATCGTTTGTCACCCATAGGCGAAGCAGCCGACTGGAGCAAGCGAACACGTCTCATCGCGGACCTGCCCGGACACGTCCACTGCTTTTCGATGTTGGCGCCAAACTCAGCGCGGGTGATCTGGGGAGGGCCACGTCATGCCGAGGACGTTGACCTCATCTCCGGGCATCGACGGGCTACGATGCTCGATCCGGAATCGTACCGATTCGGTTGTCCGGAACTCTCGCCGTCCGGGCAACAGGTACTGTTTACGGGCCAGAATCAAGCCGGGGTGAGTGAGATCCATCTGTCCAGTAGCCCGGACGGGAAAGCCGCGCGGGTAATTACGTCTGGAGCGGACCCGGAATGGATCGGCGATGATGAGTTTGTATACGAAGTAGATTCTTCTCATGAAGCACTGTTTTCGATTCCGGCGATGAGTTTTACATTGTTGCCCGATCCGGGCTTTGGTAGTCATCGAATCATCCTGGACAAGGCAATTAGCCAAGAACGGAACGCCATCGCATTGCTTATCTGCGATGAAAGTTCGAATTACGCGGTCGCCGTCTACGATGGCAAGGAATTCGAGAAGGTGAAGACCTTCCCCATTCCTGCCGTTCATCGCATCCAGTTTGGATGGGACAGTAATGTGTTGCTTGTGTCGTATCAGCTGTCAGGGACGGTCTCGACTCTGGGCGCCCTATATTGGCGCGAGGGAGTTTTGCGAAACCTCGGTCGCGCCCCAGGGTTCGACATCGTTCGGGCACGTCTGTCGAACTCGGAGGGATTGCCAGGTGACTTGTTGCTCACGCGCCATGTATCTAGCGATCTGTGGTACGACGACGGAGTCCGGCGGCAAAGGCTATCGACGGACGGACAGACCTATTCTGGCGACCGGTCCCCTTCCGGCGATCTCTTGCTCAGCAAGTGGAATAGCGATGGTAGCGTCAATGTTTGGTGGGTGGGTGTAGCCGGACAGATTAAGAACCTAACTCACGGTCAGAGTGATGTTGAACCGTGCTTTTCTCCCGATGGACATCATTGGCTCTACGCCGACTATGCCAAGAAGAGCATTATGTTCTGTTCGTTTGACGACGGAAAATGCAAGGTTCTGAGCGAGGACGCGCTCCCGTCATCTCTGACGTTTTCTCCGGATGGTAAGAATGTGGCTTACCTGGTCCAAGTCGGCTCGCCCAAGCTAAAGGTCATTTCGACGAAGGACGGCGCTCAACGTGCGACCTGGGATGCGGTCATACAGTGTCCACCTGCATGGACGTCAGAATCGCGCATTTGGACGCTCGAAACGTCTGAAGGACGATACGCTTGGGCAGAGCGCGACATAGCCACAGGCGGTAAGACCGGCAATCGATCCGTTGAAAAGAAGATGGATCCGGCTCTGGAGATTCAGTGTCCCGTAACGCGAGAATCTCCGTTTTCCCGCCATGTCCGAATAGAGCACAGCGAGGTCTCGAAGATTCTCGCGTTCGAGTAAACGCCCAGAAGAACGTCAGCAACCCGGCATGGGGAAGGGCACGCAGAACCCCTGTGGGACGGGCGCCGTCGGCACCTTGGTCGCCGACCCGGCGAACGCGCTCGAAGCGCCCACCACTGCGGTAACAACAAAAAGCGTCACCAAAGCAATCTTCTTGAGCATGGGTCCCCCTTGTGGTCTGGTCGTTGGCGTTCTAGAAACCGCGCGTCAGAAATCGCCGCGCGTTCCAGGACTTCCAAGAGCAACCGAGAGACCAATGGGGGAGGGGCTAAACGCCTGGGTTTTCAGGCGGAAACCGGTCGTTTTGGGCTGGAGTTACATATCCGTTTACGCAAGCCCAGTTACGTTTTACTGTGCCGGTGATCTGCGGTGATCACGCCCAACGAAAGCACGACCTTCGTCCCGCGCCACGAGGCGTCAGACGATCCGGTCAAGGTTCCGCTCATTTTGGTGGTGGGGGACAACAAGGGGAACGTCCCGCAGGGGCGCGACCGCGTTGCGACGTTTACGGGGTCGTTGGTGGTGGGACGACGCGAGGCGACGCAGGGGGAGCCGGGGCAGTCGTCGTTGGTGTTGGCGGACCGCATGGTCTCGTCGCAGCATTTGGCGATCAGCCCGTCGACGGAAGATGGGCTTTACGAGCTGACGGATCTCTCGAGCACCAACGGGACCATCGTTGACGGCGAGCCGGTGGAGACGACGGTGCGGCTGCGGGACGGGGCGATCATCTTCGTGGGGAGCCACGTGCTCGTTTTCCGCGTCACGACGATGGCGCAGAAGACGGCGATCGAAGACGAGCTGACGAAGCCGTTCGGGCCGGTGGCGACGACGAACCCGACGTTCGCCATGGTCTGCAAGAAGCTCCGGAAGCTGGCGGTGGCGGGCGAGGAGCTGCTGCTGACGGGGGAGACGGGCGTCGGTAAGGAGGTGTACGCCGGGTCGGTCCATCGGGCGAGTGGGCGCACCGGTAGGTTTGTCGCGATAAACTGCGCCGCCATCCCGCGCGAGCTGGTGGAGACGGAGCTGTTCGGGTACGCGCGCGGCGCGCACTCGCAGGCGGCGATGGCCAAGCCGGGCATCATCGAGGAGGCGGAGAACGGGACGCTGTTCCTCGACGAGATCGGCGAGATGGTGCCGGAGCTGCAGACGAAGCTCTTGCGCTTCACGCAGGACCGGATGCTGGCGCCGGTGGGCGGGCTGCGGTCGCGGCGGATCGAGACGCGGATCGTGGCCGCCACCAGCCGGACGGCGGCGCCGTCGCAGTCGGGGAGCCTCGGGCTGCGGGTCGACCTGGCGGCGCGCCTCGGCGCGGAGCCGATCCAGATCCCGCCGCTGCGCGAGCGGATCGAGGACCTGGGGGCGCTGGCGTCGTTCCTCCTCGGCGAGCGCGGCAAGCCGATCGATCTGCCGGCCTTCCAGGCGCTCTGCCTCTACCAGTGGCCGGGGAACGTGCGGGAGCTCGGCAAGGTGATGACGCAGGCCGAGGCGCTGGCGCGCGACGCGGACCGCATCGGCGTCGAGCACCTCCCGGCGGCGATCCTGGCGGCGCCCAAGCTGAAGATCGCGCAGGGGCGCCGGAAGTCGCGGCCGCCGCCGGACGCGGCAGAGTTAGAGGCGCTCATCCGTCGGTTTCATGGAAACATGATGCGGGTGGCGCGCGAGCTCGACCGCAAGCCGGCGCTGGTGTACCGCTGGGCGAAAAGATTCGGGCTGAAGGCGGACGATTTCCGGACCAAGAAAGAGGCGTGATGGGGGCGGCCGGCGGTTTCGGTTTTCGGTGATGAAACCAAAACGCCGGTTGCGCGTTCGCGTGTAACGAAATGGGTGACCTCTCGCAGTTTCTCCGCCCGGCGGGCGGCGGCATCTACACGGTGAGCAGCGGGCGCGCCGAGCGGGAAGCGTTGCAGAAGACGCTCTACGGCGCGCGCGACGAGAAGGAGATCGAGGCGCGCTGGCGCGCGGCGCTGGCGGCGGTCGCCGGCGCCGAGGTCGCCGTGGTCGGCATACCCTCCGACTGTGGCGCCGGGCTGGCGCGCGGCGCCGCGTTCGGGCCGGAGGCGGTGCGGGCGGCGCTGGTGCGTCGCTGGCCGGACTTCCCGGCGCGGGCGGCGCGCGCGGGGATCGTCGACGTGGGCGATGTCTTCTCCGTCCCACAGTTGCTCACCGACGAGATGTTGAGCGAGGCGCAACTGCGCCGAACACGTACAGCGCTCTACGGTCCGTCCGCGTCGGGCGGGGATCTGCCGGTGGCGCCCTTGACGATCGCCGAACGGGTGATCGACGAGCTGCTGCGCGCGAGCCCGGGGCTGCGGATCTTCATGCTGGGCGGCGACCACTCGGTGGCCTGGCCGGTGGTGGCGGCCATCGGGCGCCAGGTCGCGGAGCCGTGGGCGATCGTCCACGCCGACGCGCACACCGATCTGCTGCCCGAGCGGCTGGGGGTCCGAATCTGCTTCGCCACCTGGGCGTATCACGCCAACGAGCTGCTCGGACGCGGCGGGCGGCTGGTGCAGGTCGGCGTGCGCGCCTCCTCGCGCCCCAAGCAGCACTGGGAGTCGACGCTGGGCGTGCGGCAGTTCTGGGCCGCCGAGGTGCGGGCGCGCGGCGAGGCGGTGATCGACGAGGTCCTCGCGCACCTGACGGCGCTCGGCGTCCGGCGCGTCTACCTCTCGAACGACATCGACGCCACCGACGGGCCGGCCGCGCCGTCGACCGGCGCGCCCGAGCCGGAGGGGCTGGCGCCCGAGTTCGTGCGGGCGCTCATCGCGCGGGTGGGGGCGGCGTTCCCGCTGCTGGGCGCCGACGTGGTCGAGGTGGCGCCGCCGATCGGCAGCGCGGACGACGCGCGCCGGACGGCGGAGGTGGCCGCCTCGTACATGCGCGCCTCGCTGTCGGTGCTGGCGAACGCGCCCGATCTGGCGCAAGAAGCGTAGCCGGACTTATTAGGAT
>DASZVW010000506.1:0-1783 GCA_035546895.1 Polyangia bacterium | reverse complement strand
CTCGAAAGGCCGCCTCATTCTCCGTCCGCCTCCCGGCGCAGCCGCCGCAGCACCGCCTCCAGCTCGCGGCGCGCCTTGCGCAGCCGCGAATACACGGTGAAGCGCGGGATGGAGAGCACCGCCGCCACCTCGGCGACCGGCACCTCGTCGATGTCGTGCATGACCAGGACGGCGCGCCTCGGCAGCGGGATGCGGTCGAGCGCCGCCAGCACCAGCGCGCGCGCCTGCTTGCTCTGCAGGGCGTCGTCGGGCCCCGGCGCCAGGTCGCCGACCTCCAGGATGCCGTAGGCGACCTCCCGGCTCCGCTTGCGCCGGTGCGCCAGCGCGATCCGGTAGGCGATGCCGAACAGGTAGGGGCGCAGCGGCCGGCTCTGATCGTAGGTGCTCCACGAGCTGCGCAGGGCGAGGAAGACCTCCTGGGCCAGGTCCTCGATCTCGCCGGGCGCCGTCCCCAGCCGCCGCAGCGTCCGGAAGATGTAGTCGACCTCGCGCTGGAAGGCGGAGAGGCAGGCGTCGTCGGGCGTCATCTCCGGAGCCGGCGAGGGGACGAGGCGCAGGTGACTCACGGTTAAACCCGTCCAGGGATTGTCGGAAGGCCCCCGGCGTTGTCACGCCGCCGGGCAAAAAAGCGCGCCCGCCGCGGCGCGCCGCCGTCAGTTCCCTGGCGAGCCGCCGTCGCGGAGACGGCCCGCGGGGAGCAGCGCGCCCGCCGCGAGCCGCGCGATCTCGTCGGCGCCCAGCGCCCGCCGGTAGAGCAGGATCTCGTCGAGCTCGCCTGGCACCAGCTCGGAGACGGTCTTGCTGGCGGTGTTGCCGTTCCCGGCCAGGACGACCGGGTTGGTCTCGGCGGCGAAGGGGCCGGAGAGGGCGCCGCTCACCACCTGGACGCCGTCGACGTAGAGGCGGGCCTCGGCGCCGTCGTAGGTGCCGGCCAGGTGCACCCAGGTCTGCTGCGGCACCGTCGTCGCGCCGACGATGTCGAGCTGGTCGGGCTGCCCCCCGATGGTGGTGGTGATGAAGAGGCCGGGGGTCTGCTGGGCGGTGACCGAGAGGTGGTAATGCTGGCCGTAGCCGGTCCCGATCTGGCGCGAGATGGCGGTCGCGTAGTCGGTGATCGTCCCGTCGAGGTACATCCAGGCGGCGACCGTGACCTGGTCGGTGATGGAGTCGATCGACGGCGAGTCGGCCACGTTCAGGTACCCCTGGCCCTGCACCGACAGCGCGCCCCCCTCGGGGCCCCCCGACACCCAGGCGGTGGTCGGGTCGAGGCCGACCAGCGCGCCGTCGTTCCCCCAGCCCGACTGGTCGCGCGCGGTGGCGCTGCCGGGCGGGTCGGCGAGGCGCCAGTAGCCGACCAGCCCGTCGAGCAGGCCGGTCGCGCAGGCGGCGCCGCCGCCGTCCGGGCAGGGGTAGGGATCGACGACCACCAGCGTGCGCGTCGAGCAGGCCGCGAGCGCGACCACACCGAGCGCGACGGCCAGCGCGGCGCCGCGGGCGCTAGAAGCGCGCAAGCAGACCCCCGTGGGCGTAGAGCGCGGCGCCGTCGAGGTGCGCCGCCTCCATGGCGCCGACCCGCACGGTCACCGGCGGCTGGAACAGCAGCGCCTCCACCTCGACGACGGCCGAGAGCCGCGCCGCCAGGGCGACGGCGACGCCGCCGCCGGCGGCCAGCAGGCCGGAGAACGCCTGCGCCTCGTGGGCCGCCGCCAGCGTGGGCATGGCGCTGCTCCCGCGCGCCCGCACGTCCTGCCAGCCGACGCCGGCGGCGACCAGCGGTTGCAGC
>DASZVW010000505.1:0-2120 GCA_035546895.1 Polyangia bacterium | reverse complement strand
CGCCGAGCCGCCGTCGGCGCGGGCGGCGGCCGACGCGAGCGGCGAGCGATGAGCGCCCCGGTGGAGACGCCCCCCGCGCTCCCCCCGCGCCCGCGGCGGCTGTTCCTGCACGTCACGCTCTTCCTGGCGACGTTCCTCACCACCACCGCGGCGGGCGCGATCCTGCAGCACGCGCGCGCCGGCGTCTCCTGGTGGGGCGCCATCTTCCCGATCGCCGACGGCCTCACCTACTCGCTGCCGCTGATGCTGATCCTGCTCTCGCACGAGCTCGGGCACTTCGTGGTGGCGCGCCTGCACGGCGTCGACGCCTCGCTGCCCTACTTCATTCCGCTGCCGCCGTCCTTCGGCCTGGGGACGATGGGGGCGGTGATCGGGATGCGGGACGTGACCTCGGACCGCCGGAAGCTGATCGACATCGGCGCCGCCGGGCCGCTGGCGGGCCTCGTGGTGGCCGTCCCGGTGATCCTCTATGGCCTGCACCACTCGCCGGTGGCCGCGATGGTGGCCGGCTCCGAGCAGGAGGGGAACTCGCTGCTCTACGCGCTGCTCAAGCGGTCGGTGACCGGGGCCTGGCTCCCCGACGGCAAGCGCGACGTCTTCCTCAACCCCACCGCCTGGGCCGGCTGGGTGGGCCTGCTGGTCACCATGATCAACCTGATCCCCATCGGCCAGCTCGACGGCGGCCACATCGCGGTGGCCTACTTCGGCAACCGCTACGGCCGCTTCGCCACCCGGCTGCACCGCCTGCTACCGTTCGGCGCGGCGGCGGTCTTCTTCTGGGTCCTGCACGTGGTGCGCGGGGAGGCGGGCGCCCACTGGGATCAGACGATCGGGCGGACCATCGCGCTGGCGGCGGCGCTCCCCTGGCTCATCTGGTACCTGCTGATCCGGATCCTGCGCGCGGCGTCCGGCGGCGTGAACCACCCGCCCGTCGACGACAAGCCGCTGCCCGCGAGCCGCAAGCTGCTCTTCTGGGTGATGGTGGCGGTGTTCGCCGGCGTCTTCATGCCGGTGCCGTTCCGGGCCAGCTTCGCCGGCGGGACGGCGCCCACGGCTCCGGCGGCGCCGGCCACCACCGCCAGCCGGTAGCGCGAGCGGAGGCGCCGATGAAGGTCCCGCCGTTCGAGATGCCGGTCGAGGAGATCCGGGCCAGCCTGGAGAAGCTGCGGCGCCCCCTCAGCGTGGCGGTCCTGCGCGCGCGCAACCCGTTCAACGTCGGCGCCATCATCCGGGTGGCGCACTCGTTCCTGGTGCGCGAGATCCTGCTGGTCGGCGACGAGCGCTGGTACGAGCGCGGCGCCATGGGGATGGACCGCTACGAGAACATCGTCGCGCTCCCGACCGAGGCCGACTTCCTGGCCCGCGTGCGCGCCGCCGGCCGCCCGCTGCTGGTGTTCGAGAAGGACGCCGCCCGCGTCGACCTCTGGCACGCCGACCTCCCCGACGACTGCGTGATGCTGTTCGGCAGCGAGACGGCCGGCGTGTCGCAGATCCTGCTCGACGCCGCCGACCAGATCGTCGGCATCCCGATGTACGGCATCAACCACTCCTTCCCGGTGACGGTGGCCGCGGGGATCGCCATGGCGGAGTGGACCCGCCGCCACTACGCGACCTAGCGCGAGAGGAGGGCCAGCGCCTCCGCGTGGGGCGTGTGGGGGAGCATGTCGAACGGCGTGACGGCGTCCAGGCGATAGCCGCGGGCGGCCAGCGCGGCCAGGTCGCGGGCCAGCGTGTCGGGGTCGCAGGAGAGGTAGGCGACGGCGCGGGGGGCGAGGCGGACGATTTCGTCGAGGACGGCGGGGGCGCACCCCTTGCGCGGCGGATTCAGGACCACGGCGTCCGCGCGGTCGAGGACGGCCAGCGCGGCGGCGGCGTCGCCGGCCAGGAAGCGGGCGTTGGTGATCCCGTTGCGGGCGGCCGCGGCCGCGGCGCTGGCGACCGCGCCCGCGTGGGTCTCGATCCCCACCACCTCGCCGGCCTCGGGCGCCAGCGCCAGCGCGATGCCACCGACGCCCGAGTAGGCGTCGACCAGCCGCTCGCCGGGCCGGAGGGCCAGCGCGCGCGCGATGGCGGCGTAGGCCAGCGCCGCCACGCCCCGGTTGGCCTGGAAGAACGCGCCC
>DASZVW010000504.1:0-1668 GCA_035546895.1 Polyangia bacterium | reverse complement strand
TCGACGCCGCCACGCTGGCGCGCTGGATCGCCGGCGTCGAGCTGGAGACCCGGCGGGCCGGCGCCGGCTGGACCGCGCCGGGGCTCTCGCTCGGCGACCTCGAGCTCGACTTCCCCGTCGAGCTCGACGCGCTGGGGGCCGTGTTCAGCAACCTGCTGCGCAACGCCGCCGCCGCCGTGGCCGGCGCCCCCGACGCGCGGGTGGTCGTCCGCGCCGACCGGGAGCGCGACGTGACCGGCCGCCAGTGGGTGCGGCTGCTGGTCGCCGACTCGGCGCCCGCGCCGCTCACGCTGGAGTCGATCGAGGCGCGCGAGAGCGGCCGCGGGCTGGCGATCGTCCGCGATCTGGTGCGCGCCTGGCGCGGCCACCTGGTGGTGCGCCCCGAGCCGGCGCCGCTCGCCAAGCTGGTGGGGGCCTCGTTTCCGCTGTGACCGCCGCCGCCCCCCGCCCGCGCTTCGTCGTCTGCGAGGACGGCGACGAGTACCTCGCCCGCTTCCGCCGCTTCCTGGGCGAGGCCTTCGACTTCCTGCCCGCCCGCGACTTCGCCGAGGCGCGCGCCGCCGCCGCCGGCGCCGACGGGCTGCTCCTCGATCTCGACTTCCGCCGCACGCCCCCCGAGCGCCTGGTCGACGAGCAGGGCCCCGTCCCGGCGCCGCTCGACGCCGGGACGCGCGCGCGCCTCGCCGAGACGCAGGGGATCCTGATCCTGCGCGGGCTGCGCGCCGCGGGCGTCACCCTCCCCGCGATGCTGTTCGCCGACCTGACCGACGCCGCCCAGCGCGACTTCCTCGAGCGGACGCTGGCCCCGCTCGCCGTCGCCGGCAGCCGCCTGGGGATCGCCGAGATCGCCGCCCGCCTGCGCGCCGGCGGCCTCGGCATCCGCGCGGACGGACGCGCCTAGCGGCGGCGCAGCCCGAGCGCGACCAGGCAGCAGGCGGTCAGCGCCGCCTCGGTGACCAGCGTGGCCCAGGCGGCGCCCGGACCGGCGAAGCGCGGGATGAGCAGCAGGTTGGCGGCCACGTTGACGACCAGCATGAGCGCCGCGAACTGCAGGTTGCGCCGCTCGAGGTCGCGCGCGATCAGGAAGTGGGTCAGGCCGTAGTTGACGAACAGGATCGGCAGCGCCCCGGCCAGCACCCGCAGCGAGGGGACCGCCCGCGCGAACCCCGACCGGTAGACGAGCGCCACGATGGGGCCGCTGCCGGCGTAGACGGCGAACCCCGCCGCGGCGCCCAGCGCCAGCAGCAGCGCGACGACGGCGGTCTCCCAGCGGCGCTGGCGCGCCGGATCGTCCTTGGCGCGCGCCAGCGGCGGGAAGGTCGCCGCCAGCACGACGGCGGGGACGATCATCATCCCCTCGAAGATCTTGTACGCCGCGCTGTAGGCGCCCACCTCGGCGTCGCTGGCGAAGGCCTTCAGGATGACGACGTCGCCCTTGAAGTAGAGCAGCGAGAACAGCATGGCCAGCCAGAGGGGCAACGCCTCGCGCGCCGCCGCGCGGGCCAGCGCCCGGTCGAACCGCCCGGCGCGCACGTCGAGCCCGTAGCCGCGCCGGAGCAGGCGCAGCCCGTAGAGCCCGCTGGCCGCCATCCCGACCAGCAGGCCGACCGCCAGCGCGGCGACGCTCCGCCGCGCGGCCAGCGCCGCCAGCCCGGCCACCGCGATGAG
>DASZVW010000503.1:0-2720 GCA_035546895.1 Polyangia bacterium | reverse complement strand
GGCGTCGGCCCCCTCGCCGCCCCCGGCGCCTTCGCCCCGACCGGCGGTGCCCCCCTCCCCGATCGCGCCGCCGGCGCCTGGCGTGCCACCCGCCCCCGCGGTGCCGACACTCGTCCCACCGGCGGCGCCGGTGACCGCGCCCGTGCCGCCCGGACCGGCGGCGCCGCCGGCGCCCGTCCCGCCGCCGGCGCCAGGATTGCAACCGGCGAGCGCGTAGGTCACCGGCTGATTCGCCGCCAGGTGCAGGTACGAGATCGTCTGACCGCCGTAGGACTCCGCGCCCGGCGTGCAGAGCCCGGTGATCGGCACCGTCGCCGCGCTGGTCACGCCGACCGTCAGCGAGGTCCCCCCCTGCACCGTCGCCACCACGCCCGAGGCGTCGAGCGCCATCCGGTCGCGGAAGCGCGCCGCCAGGTCGTCCATGGTCGGGCTCACCACCGGCAGCGTCATGACCGCCGCGTACTTGGCGAAGGTGGCGTCGAGCAGGTCGCCGAGCAGGCTGTGCCCGGCGCCGTCGTAGTTGCGGGTGTTCGCCTGGTGGAACATCCAGGGATCGGCGTTGCCGGTCAGCATGTACGACGAGAGCGCGTCGCTCTGGGTGTCGATGATGGTCGCGTAGTCGACGGCGGCGGTCGGCGAGCGCAGCGCCTCGTACTCCGGGATCCACTCGGCGGGCTGCGAGACGTTGTAGTAGAGCTCGCTGGGGATGCGCGGGATCTCCAGCACCGACGGCTGGAGCGCGTTGGGGAGCCCGGCGTTGGGCGACGGGTTGTCCTCGCCGGCCACCGAGGTGTCGCTGACGATCTGGGTGATCCCGGCGTCGCGGATGGCCCGCATGGCGTCCGGGTTGGTCAGGCCCGAGATGTCCGGCGTCACCGCGTTGGCCGTGGCGTAGGGCGCGAGGCCCAGCCCCCGGAGGTAGCTGTCGTTGCGGGTGAGCTCCAGCAGCGTGTCGGCGTAGTCGAGCGAGGCGAGATCGGTGTGGTCCCAGGTGTGGTTGATCCAGGAGAACGCCGGCCCCAGCGCGACCGCCTTGGCCGTCAGCGCATCGCCCGGCATCGCCTGCGAGCCGGCGCCATTGGCCGCCCAGGCGGGCCGGAACCCGGCCGTCAGCGGCTGCGCCCGCGTGGCGCCGAGCCAGCCGGCGAACGCCTGCAGGTCGCCGCCGGTGATCCGGTAGGTGCCCCCCGTGTAGATGGCGCTGGCCAGGAAGAGGTCGTCGATCTGCGGGACCGCGTAGGTGTGCCGCTGGCCGACGAACAGCCCGCGCGTCGCCCAGTCGACGAGCCCGTAGGCGAGCTCGAGGTAGGAGACGTAGTACGACGCCTGGGCGAAGGTGAGCGCCAGCGCCTCGCGCCCGTCGGGGTAGCTGCGGGTCGCCGCGTAGACGTTCCCCGCGGCGTCGGCCAGCAGCGGGATGGTGGCGGCGTCGGCCGGCGACGCCGGGTAGGCGAAGCCGTCGTCGATGACCACCGGGGCGTCGCAGTTGGTCCCCACGAACACCGAGCGGCCGGCGGTCGTGCAGCGGGCGCGGATGGGCGACGTCGCGGGATCGACGCTGCCGGCGTCGACGAGCCCGTAGTCGGCGCTCGGCGAGGTGTAGAGCGACACCCGCCGGACGCCGAACGCCGCCTCGTAGGTGGCCAGCGCCGTCCACTCGGCGTCGGTGAAGGCGCTGGTCCCTTTCACCGAGAGATCGCCGCGATCCAGGAAGACCGCCTGGTACTTCCCGTGCGTGGCGGTCCCCAGCGTGCCGGCGGTCAGCGGCGGCGCCGTCGTCGCGTCGAGCACGTCGAACGGCGTCCCCAGATACTGGAGCGTGGTCTCGACGGCCGCGGTCTCGGCGCTGGTCCCGTCGGCGGTGATGACCAGGACGCGCGCGTCGACCGCCGCGCCGGCGACGGGCGCCGCGGCGGTCGCCGGCGCCACGTGCGCGGCCCGCGCCGGCGCCAGCGGCGCGACCGGGATGCGTCGCTGCGGCGGCGCGTGGACGATCCGCTCTTGCGCCACCGGCGGCGGATCGTCGTCCCGGGTGGCGTTGCACGCCGCCCCCGTCCCCGCCGCGGCCAACGCCGCCATCACCACCGCCCCCGTCCACCCGACCTGCTCTCTCATGACCTGCTCCCCGCGCTGCGACCACCGCCCCGTTTGGGCGAGCAGGGAGCGAGCAGAACGCGTGCCACACGAAGCACCGAGCCGTTCCGCCCGCGTCCGCTACCGTTCGGTGCCCGCCGGCGCGACGCCGGTTTCGCGGCCGTGCGCGCCGGTAAGTCGCGCGACTACGCGCGACGGCGCCTAGGAATCACTCCGTACCGTCGCCGCGGGGGCCGCCGAGGCCGTGCTCCTCCAGCTTGGCGTAGAGCTGGGGGCGGCCGATCCCGAGCAGGCGCGCCGCCGCCGAGCGGTTCCCCTTGGCCCGCTCGAGCGCCCGCAAGATGAGGTCCCGCTCCACCCGGGCCACCGCCGCGTGCAGCGAGAGGTCGTCGTCGTCGGGCGCGGCCGGCGCCGCCGCGGCGCGCACGGCGTCGGGGAGATCCCCCACGTCGATCACCTCGCTGCCGCACAGCACGGCCGCGCGCTCGATGACGTGGAACAGCTCGCGCACGTTGCCGGGCCAGGGGTTGGCCAGCAGGCGCTGCATCGCCGCCTCGGAGACCGCCCGCGCCGGCTTGCCGCGCAGCGCGTGCGCGACCAGCAGCGGGATGTCGCTGCGCCGCGCG
>DASZVW010000502.1:0-2386 GCA_035546895.1 Polyangia bacterium | reverse complement strand
CAACGTCCGGCTCCATGACGGCGGCGTGGCGGCGGCCGCGGCGCGGGCGCTCGGGGCGGTCGCCTATACCGCGGGCTCGGACGTCGTTTTGGGCGCGGGCGCTCCGCCGATCGACAGCCTTCCCGGCCGCCAGTTGCTCGCGCACGAGCTGGCTCACGTCAAGCAATCGCCGACGGCGCCGGGGGCGCGCGCGGACGCGGGGAGCTGGCGCGTGCGTGTGAGCTCGCCGTCGGACCGCGCCGAACGCGAGGCCGATCGAATCGCCGGTCAGCTCCTGTGGCCGGGCGGTTCGCCACCGCCGAGGTCGTTGCTCTCCGCAGCGACCGTTCAGCCGGAAGCCGGGACGTTGGAGGTGCGCCGGCAGGTGTTCGGTCCGGCGCAGAAGACGCAGGCGGGGAGCGACTTCGACGAGTTCATCCTGCAGGCGAACGCGCTCGAGGGGGCGGCGCAGGCCGAAGGGTTCTCGCAGACAGACACCATCACCGCGTTCCGCAAGATCTTCTATCCGTCCGGCGCGCCTGCCAAGACGTACATGGGCGCGACGGTCGGCGGCGGCGCCTTTGGGCTCATCATCCCGGGCGCGGCCGGGACGCCGCTTCCGCACGCCTGGAGCACGCCGGGGCTGGACGGAGCCGTCCAGTACTTGAGGGCGCACCAGGTGCTGACCATCGCCGGCAAGCAGGTCGACATCGGCCACTTTCTGACCGGCGCCGACGCCGCCCAACACCCGACGCCGCTCAGCCTCGGCGGCGGCATGTTGAAGTTCCGTTCGAACCAGGAGCTGGCGACGTTCGTCGGCGATCTGGGGAGCGTGGTGACCGAGTACTTCCACGGCTCGACGACGTCGTTTCGGGACACCGCGATGGTGCGGTCGAGCGCGCTCGACACCTTCTACGACCGCTTCGCCAGCCCCTCGGACATGGCGGGCAACGCCGACGCCTACGCGATGACGATCGATCCCGCCAAGAGCTTCACCCAGAACCTGCTCGACTACTACGCGGGGGCCGGCGCGGCGAGCGCCCAGAAGCGATTCACCAGGTTCGCGGCGGCGATCGGGCTCGGCGCCCCGGCCGGCCGCACCTTCGCCGGCGACACCCCCGCCTGGCGCAGCGCCATGCAGAACGAGGTCTTCAACGCCGCCTTGGCCTACGCCGCCGCCAACAATCACAAAGACGACGTCGGCCTGGTGTTCAAGGATCCAGGGCCCGGCATCTTCGTCCCGACCTACTGGGAGGCCTTCACCAACATCTCCGGGTGGGTGGTGGACATCTTCCTGTCCCGGCTGGCCGCCCAGGTCGCTGGCGAATGAGCCCGCGTCGCCGCCTGTTGATCGCCTTCGCCGCGGTCGGCGCGCTGATGCCAGTCGTGGTCACGGCTTGCCAGCGCGCCTCCTCGCTCGGTGCGCTGGGCGAGGCGAACGACGCGCCCTCGCGGCAGGACGTCGAGCTCTACGGGAGGGTGCGCCTGCCGCCCGACGCCGGCGATCTGCGCGCGCGCCTGCAGACGTTCGCCGCCAAGCGGACGCTGCTGGCGCGGTTCTCGATCGCGCCCGCCGAGCTTCCCGCGCTCCTGGCCAGCGGCGGCTTTCAGGTGCAGCCGGCGACGCCCGCCTCCGGCGAGCTCTCCGTCGCCTCCAAGCCGGAGTGGTGGACGCCGGAGGCCGCGCGCGCTTATGTGATGGGGACGGCCGATCGGGCCGCCATCCTGATCGACAAAGACCGGTCGGATCGGTACGTCGTCTACCTCGTGCGGCATTCGTAGCCGGGCCGCTAGGACGAGCGCGCTCTCGGCAGCAGCCCGGCGCCCATCACCGCGGTGACGGCGCGGGCCAGCTTGGCCGCCTGGGCGACGTCGCCCCGCTTCACCGGCGTGGCGCCGTCGATCATCAGGTGCGCGAGGCCGTGCACCAGCGAGGTGGCGGCCAGGATCAGGTCGTCGAACGGCAGCGGCGCGAACAGCCCCGCGGCCTGGGCCGCGCGCATCCGGCGCTCCTCCTCCCGGTAGAAGGCGTCGACCCGCCGGCGCACGTCGGCCGGCAGGCGGGCGGCGACGCCCGGGAGCTCGAGGGCCCGGAAGTGGGCGGGATGGGCCACGGCGAACCGGACGTAGGCGACGCCCGTCAGCTGGAAGCGCGCGCGCTGATCGCCGCCCGCCTCGGCGACGGCCGCCTCCAGCGCCGCCAGCAGGAGCAGCGCGCACTCGGCCGCCACGGCGCCGAGCAGCGCGTCCTTGTCGGCGAAGTGGTGGTAAGGCGCCGCCTCGGAGACGCCGGCCCGGCGGGCGAGCGCGCGCAGCGAGAGCCGCTCGGCCCCCACCTCGGGGAGCGCCGCCAGCGCCGCCTCGACCAGCGCCTGCCGCAGGCCGCGGTGGTGATAGGACCGCCTGG
>DASZVW010000501.1:0-2277 GCA_035546895.1 Polyangia bacterium | reverse complement strand
CCCGCTCTTCTTGGACCGGTACGCTGCTACCAATCGCCGCCTCAGATCGATCGAGAGCTCCGCCATTCCGACGTTAGATCACGCCGGATCGATCGCGTCAATTCGAAAGCGGTCTAGACCGCTTTCACCTTGAAGTGACCGAGACTCGTTGCCGAGCCGAGGTCAAACGACCAGAGCCGATCAAAAGGCTCGATCACGTCAACTCGCAAACGGTCTAGTTGCGCTCGAGGTAGGCGGTGGTGAAGTAGTCGTCCTTGGTGTTGGGGGAGAAGACGACCTTCTTGGACTCGAACACCGACTTGCGCCCGTTCTGCTTGTTGAGCATCTCCATGTGCATCGCCCGGTAGCGCTTGTTCTTGGCGTCGAGCAGCTTGATGTCCTGGGCGACCAGCTCCTTGAGCAGCTTGCCGTCCTTGTCGTAGTAGAGGCCGCGCACCACCGCCATCTTGGCCTTGGAGACCCAGTAGGTCTTCTTGGAGTATCCCTCGGCGTCGGCGATCTCCTTGCTCTTGGGCAGGAGGTCGATGACGTAGCAGGGCTCGCCCCCCATCGGCTCCTCCTTGACCAGCGTGTAGGTGAACTCGTCGAGCGAAGGGATGTTGAGGTCGCCGTACGAGAACTCGCTCCCCATGAAGCTCTGCGAGCGCTGCGAGCTCACCACCCGGCGCGTCTTGCGCAGCGCCGGCAGGTAGATCCAGACGTCGTCCGGCTTGTCCTGGTAGTCGTAGACCAGGATCCCGGTCCCCTGCACGTCGGCCGGCGACAGGAAGCGGTAGATCCGCTTCTCGGTCTTGCCGCCGTCGTAGAGCTTGGTGGCCATCGAGATCTCGCGCTCGCGCGCCTGGCCGTTCTCGCCGTAGACGGTCATCTTGATGACCGCCTCGGAGCCGTCGAGCTTCCGGGTGGTGGTCACCTTGTCCATGATGTCGCGCGCCGAGGGGGCGCCGCGCGCCGGCCCGGGCAGCAGCAGCGCGAAAACGACGAACAGGAGCTTGCGGGTGTGCATGGGATCCTCGCGGTCAGAAGGTGTAGCGCAGCTCGACGTAGCCCGAGGAGAGCTCGGCGTCGACGATGCCGAACAGCGTGTCGGGCGGCCCGTGGAAGACCTGGGCGCCGACATAAGCGGTCATGGCGTCCGAGAGGCGGTAGGCGATCCGCGGCGTCACCAGCCACTCGTGGGTGGTGAAGTTGAACAGACAGAGCGAGGAGATCGACAGCGTCTCGTGCAGCGCCAGCCACTCGAAGCGCAGCGTCCCCAGGTGCTGCACGCGCGCCGTCTGCGAGAACAGGATCTGGTTGTCCTTGGCCAGCACCGCGTTGACGAAGGAGGTCACCAGCGTGGTGTCCGAGATCGTCGGCAGCACCGCGGGGTTGAGCGTCGTCATCGACGGCCCGCTCTGCTGCTGCCAGTCGAACACGTAGCGCCCCATGTACTGCGCGATGACGCTGAGCGGGCCGAAGGCGTGGTCGGCGCCGACGACGTACTGCAGGTCCGGGTAGGCGACGTGGTGGTCGGCCGGCCCGTCCCAGTCGTACGGGCGCCGGTAGGCCACCTCGCCGCGCAAGGTCCCGAACTCGCCCAGCGTCGTCGAGAAGTCCCCGCCCAGGACCTGCTGCTGGTACGCCGTGCGCGAGATGACGATCGACGGCGGGTTGTTGGGATCCGCCGCCCCGGTGTTGGGGTCCGCCGTCAGCGTCAGCTGGGACATGGTCAGCCCCGGCAGCGGCGCGAAGCCGTGCACGTAGGAGACCGACATGTCGAAGGCCGCCCGCTCGAGGTGCAGCCGCACCCCCTCGGTCCCGTTCTTCAGATTGACCGAGGGGAAGGTCGGCGCGCCGTAGCTGACGTACTGGGGGAGCGCCACCGCCGGCAGCTCGGTCGGCAGGTAGATCGGCATCCAGACCCCCTCGAGCCGCAGCGAGGGGGCGAGGTGGAGGAAGGCCCGGGCGCCGGCGTTGCCGAGGCGGAGGTCGTCCTCGAGCGGCGAGCGGATCCGGAAGTCGACCGGGGTCAAGTTGTTGGTCGGGTTGAGCGCGTCGGCGCGCCCCCAGACGATGATCTGCTGCCCGAGGCGCAGGTCGATCGGCCCCAGGTAGGCGTTGACGTAGGCCTCGCGCAGATCGACGACCGTCCCCTGCGTCCCGTCCCCCTGCAGCCCGTAGCGCAGGCGCGCCTCGGCGAAGCCGTCGCCGTAGGTCTCCTTCTGCGTCCGCAGCGTGAGGTCGAGCTCGCCGTAGCCCGACTTCAGCTCGGCGGCGTTCTGATCGTTGACCTTG
>DASZVW010000500.1:0-1906 GCA_035546895.1 Polyangia bacterium | reverse complement strand
ACGCCTGCGGCGCCGCCGGTGCCAGGTGTCCCGCCGGTTCCGGTGGCGCCGCCGGTGGCGGAGCCGCCGCCGGTCCCACCGCCCGACGGCGAGCCGCCGCAGGCGACGAGGAGGAGGCTGGTCAAGAGGAGCGCGGCCGGGGATCTGGTCATGGTCTCTCCAAGCGAAGGGAAGGCGCCGTTCGGGAGGCGGGCGTCACGCCGCCAAAGGGGGCGTCCGGGGCGCGATCTTCACGGAATCGGCGGGCGCCGGGGCGTTATTGACGGGGCGCCGGCTTCTCGGTGACAATGGCGCGACCAATTCTCGACTAACTTTCGGTGACCAAGGAGCGACGCGGATGATCAGATCCGTCAGGGTTCGGAAGTGGGCTGGCACCTCGGCGATCGTGGCGGTCGTCTCGGCGTTGATCGTGGCCTCGCCGCTCCTGGAGCACCCCGTCTGCGCGCAGCAGACCTGGACGCCGCCGCCCCAGCAGGGGTGGGCGCCGCCGCCCACCGGGGCGCCCGGCTACCCGCCGCCGGCCTACGCGCCGCCGTTCGACGCCGGCCGCGCCGTCGCGCAGGCGACGCAGGACGCGCAGGCCGACGAGAGCGGCGGGCTCTGGTTCTTCGCCGGCTGCCTGCTGGGGATCATCGGCGTGATCGTCGCCTACGTCGCCGAGCCGGTCCCGCCGCCCGCGCGCCTGATGGGCAAGTCGCCCGAATACGTGGCGATCTACACGCAGACCTACAAGGACCAGGGGCGGTCGGCCCAGCTCCGCTCGGCGCTCTGGGGCATGGGGACCACGCTGGTGGTCGTCGTCGCCATCTACGTCATCGTCATCGTGGCGATCGTGAAGAGCCAGCCGATGACCACCTACTGACGCCGCCGATGGGAGGTTGGGCGGCCGCGCTCGCCGCGCTTTCGACCTTGCTGGCGACGGCCGCCGGCGCGCCGGCGACGCCGTCGGTGTCGCTGTCCGCGAGCTTCGTCCTGAAGACGATCGACCCGCAGGGGAGCGACACCGTGTCGGGCGATCTCAGCTTCATCCCCGGCGGCGAGGTCTGCGTGGCGGTCAAGACGCCCACCGTCCAGGAGATGCGCCTCTCGCTGCACGAGCTGGTCATCTACTACCCGACGCGCGATCTGGCCTTCGTCGCCCACCTCGAGCCGACGCACCCGCCGCCGATGCTCGACGCGCTGGCCGCGGGGATGGTCGATCCGGGGAGCACGCTGCCGCGCGAGTCGAAGCTGCTCGAACGGAAGGCGGCCGACGGGACCTTGACCACGCGCTGGCGGGTGGTGGCCGGCACCACCGAGCTGGGCGAGATGCGGACGGTGGAGTCGCGCGCCGGGGCGCTCTCGATCGAGCTCCGCGACAAGGCCGGCCAGCCGCAGCGCAGGTTCACCTTCGCCGATCGGGTCCGCGTGGGCGCCCACAGCATCCCGCGCAGCATCGTCGCCGACTACTTCGCGGCGGGCGCGCAGAAGCGCGAGGAGCGGTGGTCGCTCGGCGACGTGGCGCCGGCCGACCCGCGCCGCCCGGCGCAAATCGGTTGCGCGCGGCTCGGCCCGCGGACGAAGATTCAGGCGCTGGCATGGTGAGGTCGACGTCGAAGCGCCGCTCGGGCGCGCTGCTCGCCGCGCTCCTCGGGGCGGCGCTCGCGGCGGCCCCGTCGCTTGCCGCCGCCGAGGAGGGGGAGACGCCCGAGCTCTGGGAGCCCGAGCAGGCGGTGGCCTTCCTGCTCGGCGGGCCCGCGCCGGCGCCCGCGGCGGCGGAGCCGGCGCCCGCGCCCCCTTGGGACGGCGCGCTCGGCGGCGGCGTCGCCCGCGCGCTGTTCGGGACCTACCGGGTGGTCCTGGCGTCGCAGGACCTGCCGGTGTGCGCCTTCCGGCCGTCCTGCTCGCACTTCGCCGAGCGGGCCAT
>DASZVW010000499.1:0-12071 GCA_035546895.1 Polyangia bacterium | reverse complement strand
CCGCGACCCCGGGGACGCCGCCGCCCCCCGCCGCCGCGCCCCCCGCGCCGCCGCCGGTGCTGCCGGACATCGACACCAAGGGGCTGGTGGTGATCGACTCCAAGCCGCAGGGGGCGACGATCTACCTCAACGACAAGCGCTCCGGACCGTTCGGCCAGACGCCCTGGCACGGCTCGCTGGAGTCGAAGCCGGTGCGCCTCATCCTGGAGGCCAAGGGCTACAAGGCCGAGGAGCGCCAGATCAGCCCCCGCTCCGACAAGCTGATCGACGTCTACATCGCGCTCTCCGAGGAGCACTACCTCGGCTGGATCGAGGTCACCTCCAACGTCGTGGGGGCCGACCTCTACATCGACCGCAAGGACATCGGCGCCATCGGCCGGACGCCGTTCACAGGCCAGCTCAAGCCCGGCAAGCACACCATCTTCCTGGAGAAGTTCGGGTGGCAGCCGCTGCAGCAGGAGATCGACGTGCCGGCGGGGACGGCCATGCAGCACAACCTGGTCATGCAGAAGAGCCAGACCGGCTGGGTCACCATCACCGGCCGGACCACCCAGGGGGGGCGCCTCATCGCCGACGACAAGTTCGCCTGCGCGACCCCCTGCCGCGCCGAGCTGCCGCCCGGCAAGCACAAGATCCGCGTCGAGAAGAAGGGGTTCGAGGACTACGAGAGCGACGTCGAGCTGGGGCAGGGGATCGAGACCTCCATCGAGGTGCAGATGTCGCCCACGCCGCCGCGGGCGCACGCCATCTCCACCGGCGTGGTCGCGCTGGTGCTGATCGGCGCCGGCGCCTACGTCGGCTACCTCTCGAACCAGAACAAGAACCACCTCCAGAGCGACATCAACAACGGGGTGCTGATCGACAACAGCGACTCGCGCTTCACCACCGGAAAGATCGAGGCGATCGGGGCCGACGTCCTCTACGGCGTGGGGGCCATCGTGGCGGCCACGGCGATCTACGGCCTGTTCGAGCACGGCCCAGACAGCACGGGCGTCGCCGACCACCACGCGGTGACGCTGGCGCCGCTGTTCGGACCCGAGGGGACGGGGCTCGCGTTCTCGGGGCGGTTCTGATGCGCGGCCCGGCGAAATATCTGCTCGCGCTCGCCGCCGCCGGCGTGCTGGCGGCCGGCTGCGACTGGCGCGACTTCGACAACCTGCAGAACCAGGTGCCGGTCGCGCGGATCGATCCCCCCTCGGGGTACCAGGCGTCGAGCGACTTCGGCGGCACCCTCCTGCCGGTGGCGCCGCCGGCCGACGGCTCGGCCGCCGCCTGGTTCCTGGCCTCGGGGACCGAGGCGCTGGGGCTGGCGCTCGTCAAGGTCGACGCCGCGGGCAACGTCTCCGGCGCCACGCTGAGCGGCCCCGCGGTCGACACGCTGGGGAGCGATCCGGTGCCGGCGATGGCCGAGATCCCGGGGACGGGGACGGCGCTGCTCGGCTGCCCGACCTTCGCGTCGCTGCTGACCGTCGATCTGGCCTCGGCGACGGTCTCGGCCTTCACCCCCTCGACGCCGCTGGAGACGCTGTTCGGGATCGGCGTGGCGGCCGGGAACCTGGCCGGCGCCGCGACGCCCGACCTGGCGGTCACCTCGCAGACGTCGCTCCACGTCTACCTCGACGGCGCGACCACCGACCTCACGCCGGCGGCGTCCGAGCTGGCGAGCTGCCCGATCGCGCTCTCCTCGAACTTCACGGGCGGCGCGCTGGCCAGGCGGCCGATGGTGATCGGCAACCTGCTGGGGAGCGGGCCGGTGGTGGCGGTGGGGACGCCCGGCGCCGGCGCGGCGGGCTCGGTGTCGTTCTTCTCGGCCACCAGCAGCGCCGTCACCTGCGCGGGCGTGCTCACCGCCCCGGCGCTCACCCCGGCCACCACCGTCAACGCGGGGTTCGGCACCGCGCTGGCCATCGGCGACTTCGACGGCGACGGCGCCGCCGACCTGCTGGTCGGCGCCCCGCCGGGCGCGGTCTACCTCTACAAGGGGCCGATCGCCTCGGGGGCGGCCCCCACCGCGACCATCAAGCCGGCGGCCGGCGGCGTGGCCTTCGGCGCCGCGCTGGCGGCCGCGAACCTCGACGGCGTGGCCGGCGACGAGGCGCTGATCGGCGATCCGCAGGCCACCGTCGGCGGCCAGACCGGCGCCGGGTCGGTCACCGTCTACACGGGCCCCAAGCTGGCCTCGACGCCGGCCTCCAACGGCGTCCTCACCGACCACGACTCCAACGCTGGCGAGAGCTACGGCGCCGCCGTCGCCGCGCTGCCGTTCTGCGCGACGGCCGGCTGCACGAGCCCCACCGTGCTCCCGCTGGTCGGCGCGCCCGCGCACGCCTTCGTCTACTTCACCGTCGGCTCGACCGATCCGCGCACGAAGTAGCGGCGGCGCGCGGGCCGCCGCTCGGAGCGGCGCCGCCGTCTAGCGGTGGTGCTTCTTCGAGGCCTTCTTGCCCGACGAGTCGGAGGCGACGATGCTGTCGAGGCCGTCGTTGCCGCCGGTCCGGCCGCCCGAGGGGTTGTCCCCCTTGACGCCGTTCGACTCCAGCAGGTTGTCGAGCGAGTCCTTCTGGTGGGGCTCGGCGGCGGCCACCTTCTTCTGCTTCCTGACCGGCGCGGCGGCCGGCTTCTCGATGTCCATGGTCGGCAGGGAGGCGCTCCCCGCGGCGTCGATCCCCTTGGCGCGCTCGGGCTTCTTCTGGGGCTGCTTCTTCCGCTCGGCGTCCTCGCGGCGCCCCTGCTCCTGAATCGCGGCCAGGTGGTCCTTGTCGATCCCCTCCTTGGGGCCGACGACCTTGTTCTCCCACTCGAACTGCTTGTTCACGTTGGCCGACACCTCGGTGTTGCTGTCGGTGCCCTTCTTCTTCTTGTCGGTCCTGGCGTGGGCGACGCCCGCGATCAGCAGGAGCGACAGGGCGGCCGACGACGCGAACTTGAGCTGCATCTGGGGGGACCTCCGCGTGGGGTTGCGTCTCCGATTATCGCGTACAAGGCGGCGGCGGCAACCACATTGTGGGGGGGATTATCAATACTTACACCGAACTACATATGCGCCCGGGCCAAACCCGCGCGTATACTGCGTCGCCGCCATGGCGCCCCCCAACAAGCCCGCCGCGTCGAAGATGGCCCGCGTCCGCAACATCGGCATCGTGGCCCACATCGACGCCGGCAAGACGACGGTCAGCGAGCGCTTCCTCTTCTACAGCGGACGGATCCACAAGATCGGCGAGGTCCACGAGGGGGAGGCGACCATGGACTGGATGCCGCAGGAGCGCGAGCGCGGCATCACCATCACCGCGGCGGCCACCAGCTTCACCTGGCGCAACTTCGACATCCACCTCATCGACACCCCTGGCCACGTCGACTTCACCATCGAGGTCGAGCGGAGCCTGCGCGTGCTCGACGGCGCGGTGGTGGTGTTCGACGGCGTCTCGGGCGTCGAGCCGCAGTCGGAGACGGTCTGGCGCCAGGCCGACAAGTTCCGCGTCCCCCGCATCAGCTTCATCAACAAGATGGACCGCGCGGGGGCCGACTTCGGCGCCGCGGTGACCGAGATCCGCGAGCGGCTCGGCGCGCACCCGGTGCCGATCCAGCTGCCGATCGGGGCCGAGGACCGCTTCGTGGGCATCGTCGATCTGGTGCGGCAGGTGGCGCTGTATTTTTCGGGCGACGAGGACGAGGGGGCGCGCGAGGACGCGATCCCGGCGGCGATGGCCGACGAGGTGGCCGCCGCGCGCGAGAAGCTGATCGAGGCGGCCGCCGACGCCGACGACGCGATCGCCGCCGCGTTCCTGGAGGGGGCGGCCATCGACGAGGCGGCGCTCAAGGCCGCCGTCCGCAAGGCGACCATCGACTGCAAGATCGTGCCGGTGCTGGCGGGCGCGGCGCTGCGCAACAAGGGGGTGCAGCCGCTGCTCGACGCCGTGTGCGACTACCTGCCGTCGCCGCTCGAGGTGCCGCCGGTGGCGGGGACGGTGCCGGGCACCGAGGAGCCGGCCACCCGGCCGCCCGACGACGCGGCGCCGTTCTCGGCGCTGGCCTTCAAGGTGGCGATGGACGAGGGGCGCAAGGCGGTCTACCTGCGCATCTACTCGGGCGTGCTGAAGCCGGGCGACGACGTGCAGAACGCGCGCACGCGCAAGAACGAGAAGGTGGCGCGCCTCTTCAGCGTGCACGCCAACCGGCGCGAGCGGATCGAGCGGGCGGGCGCCGGCAGCATCGTGGTGGCCATGGGCCTCAAGGACGCCGGCACCGGCGACACGCTGGCCGCGCCCAAGGCGCCGATCATCTTCGAGCGGATCGACATCTACGAGCCGGTCATCGCGCGCGCCATCGAGCCCAAGACGCAGGCGGAGAAGGAGAAGCTCGACTTCGCGCTCGGCAAGATGGCCGACGAGGACCCGACCTTCCGCTTCCACGAGGACCAGGAGACCGGGCAAACCATCATCCGCGGGATGGGCGAGCTGCACCTCGACGTCATCGTCGACCGGATGCGGATCGAGTACGGCGTCGAGGCGACGGTGGGGCGGCCGCAGGTCGTCTACCGCGAGACGCTGGCCAAGCCGGCCGACGGCGAGGCGCGCTTCGAGCGCGTCGTCGAGGACGAGACGCTGTTCGGCCACGCGCGCGTGCACGTGGCGCCGCGCGCGCGCCACGCCGGCAACGAGCTCACGCTGCAGGTGCCGCGCCCGGTGCAGGCGCCAGGGGCGCCCAACGCGCCGAAAGGCGCGGGGACAAAGACCCCCGAGACGCCGCAGGCGATCCTCGACGCGGCGACGGAGGGGGCGCGCGAGGCGATGCGCTCCGGCCCGCAGGGCTACCCGATCGAGGACATCGCCGTCACCATCACCGGGATCGAGTACCGCCCCGACGCCTCCAACCCCGCCGGCCAGCGCGCGGCGGTCGGCGAGGCGCTGCGCCAGGCCTTCCGCGAGGCGGGGACGCGCCTCCTGGAGCCGGTCATGAAGGTGGAGATCACCTGCCCGGAGGCGAACGTGGGCGACGTGCTCGGCGACCTGAACGCCCGCCGCGGCCAGATCGAGGACGTCGGCTTCCGCGGCACCCAGCGGGTGATCACCGCCAAGGTCCCGCTCCGCCGGATGTTCGGCTACGCCACCGACCTGCGCAGCGCCACGCAAGGGCGCGCCAACTACTCGATGCAGTTCGACAGCTACGACGCCTGGGAGTAGGCGTTCCAGCTAAAACGCGGTCTGCCAGGCGTCGGCGCCGATCCGATCGCGCGACGGCTCGAGGTGAACGGCGGGCGGCCGATCACCGGTCACCGACGTGGCGTCGATCTTGATGCGGAGCCCGTCGCCCGGGCCGAGGATCAACCAGGGGCCGGGAAGGATCCCCTCGACGACGTGCGGCTCGTCCTCGCCGAAGACCGGCTGCGCGTTCGACGACCGGCAGACGAGCGCGGGGACCGCCAGCGCACCGTGCGGCCGCGGCGCGACGAGCAGGCAACGCAGGCGCCACTCGGCGGCGTGGTCGGGAACCAGGTGGCTGTATTGCCCGACGCGCGCGCAGACGTCGTCCGCCAGCCGAACGTCGACGTCGACCGCGTCGCCGCGGCGGGTCCAGCGGCCGCGATATCCGAGCTGTTCGCGTGTTTGTTCGCTGGTGTGGACCTGGGGCCCATCGTTGAAGAACAGAGAGCGCCACCCGCGGCAGATCGTGGCCGAACCGTCGGGCGCCAGGTCCAAAACGAACGACGACGTCGCGTCGCCGCGGATCACCTGCAAGGCATGCCGCGCGTCGGTGTTCTTTTGGATCGCGTTGGCGAAGCGTCCGGGGGCGAAAGGCTCCACCTGGACGGCCGGCCCGAGATCGAGCGGAGGGTCCCTGTCGGCGGCTGCCGGTCCGGAAGCGGTCGAACGTGGAGGGCCGGTCTCAGACATCGTGGTGCAGGCCGCCATCGCCACGACTGCGATCGCCCATGAAAAGCGCCTCACGGACGTCGCAGCGTAACACGCGATCACGGGAAGGCGACCGGAGTGTGAATTTGAAAGAAGCCGCTGGTCATCTATGTCGAATCATCCACCGCTCGAGATAGCTGTAAGCGACGTCCCCGGCATGGTCGCGTTCGGATCTCTGTTGCGGCGCTGCGACCAGCGTCATAGCCTCTGGCGGGAAGTAAGCGACTGCGTCGTACTGGTGGGAGGAGGCGAGCGAATGGCGAGTTTTGCTCCGTTGCTGAAGCGGCCCCAGTCAAAACTACCGGTTCCAACCGCGAAAAAAGATCCCTCGGTGCTCCCTTCCACGGGGTACTGGCTTCGAGAACCGATCGTGAAGGCCGATGCGGATGAGTCCCCCAACGCCGCGCCCCCATCGGTCTCCGCTCAAACGGACGGCGCGGACCTCGGGGCGCCAGCGCTCTCGGGATCGGTCCCCGATGTCGTCACGCCCGAAGGTCAGGGCCGGGAAACGGGCGAGGAGATGGCGGCAAAGGATGCGCCCGAGCTCCGACCGTCCGGTCCCGGAAACGTCGTCGTCAATATCAGCGTCGCCTCCCCGCCGTCCATCCCGAAGGCCCGCGCGAGCGGTCATGGGAAGCCCGATCCGGTCATCTCCGGCGTGTCGGTCGGTCCGCTCAGCCAGCCGGGCGGCCGCCACGTGAGCCCATTCGGCGAAGAGTTTTACGAACCTGCGTTCACGGGGATCGCATTCGCCTTTTCTGCCGGGAAATGCACGATCACTGCCAGGCTGGACCCCATCTGCCCTTGGGGCACCAATGGTGGTGGAGACATCGATGTCCCGTCGGCAAATGCCGCCGTCGTCACCGCGGCGACGTGGCGGCCGATAAAGGACGACCTCACGCCCGCGGCGGCGTCGCCTCACAAGTCGCCGCGGACGCATTACTTCTCGCAGGCGCTGGTCGATCGGCACGAGAAGTTTCACGGCGTCGACGATCTCGGGTGGACCAGGAGCTCCGGGCTCGGAATCGTGAAGGCCTGGCTCGAGGCGAGATCCGTCGCGCCCACGACCGCTGCCACCGACGTGACCACGTTGCTCCACGGCGCTCGGGGGAAGCTCATCGCCGAGAACTTCATCTGGTACAAGGGAGGCGGTACCTCGCATGACTCTTATGCCGGCGAAATCCGAGCTTACGCCGATGGGCGGACGGCCTACCAGGCGCTGGCCGATGCGGTCCAGGTGCACGGTATCGCTCTTCAGGCGGCGTCGGGACAAGCTGCCGGGCAATCCGCCGCCGAATCGCAGGCTGCGGTCAGCGCCCGGGAGCACGAGCGGTCTCGAGCGCTCGGGCAGGCCGCCGGGCAATCCGCCGCTGAATCGCAGGCCGCGGTCAGCGCGGCGGAGGCGGCAAAGAGGAAACAGCCGAAGGACATGGAGCCCTGATCGAGAACGGCGAACGTCGTGAAGGTCGTGAAGGGATCCATCGAGGAGGGCGACTCGCGACCGCGCGGCGGTCTTGTTTGGCGCTGTTCTCGGTGCTGGTCACGGGGTGCGCCGGCGCCGCGACTCGACCTGGCGGCGCGGCGCCTGGCATACAGAGTGGTGGAAGTGTGACCGCCGGCGCCGGCACTTCGTGCGAGATGAAGATCACCGATGCGGGTTTTCCCCACCGCAGCGAGCCGCTGCTCGCGCGGGAGCGCCGCTCGTTTGATTCCATGGTCGCGTTCCTATTCGGCGCGGGCAAAGGCGATGCGCCGCCGCAGCCGCTCACGGCGGAAGCGTTGATTCAGGGGCTCGACGCCGCGGAGCCGGGGCGTGCCTACACGGCGGCGTTCCTGATCGGGCGGTGCGTGGCCCGCGATCCGGCCGTCGATCGATCTCTGTCCCAGCGTCTCGCCGAGATCGCGAGCCGCGCGCCCGAGCCCGAGGTGGCGATCGAGGCCGGGATGTCCCTGGTCTTGCGCGGTCGGATCGGACGAGGTCGGGAGATCCTGCAGGACGCGCTCCGCGCCAGCGGGCCGCTCGGGAACCAGTACAAAGCGGCCTTCTACCTGGCGGAGATGGGCGATCCCTCCGGCTACGGCGCGCTCGTCCGCACGCTGCGCGGCGAGATCCCGCACTATCGGTTGATGGCGCTGCGCCACGCCCTCGCGTTTGCGCCGTACGACGGCCGGCGGGTCGACGGCCTCTTGGTCGACGTGCGCGCGCTGCTCGTCGAGCGCCTCGCCGATCCGGACGAGCTGGTGCGGTGCGAGGTCCCCTTCTACCTCGAGGAGCTGAAGGTCCCCGACCTGCGGGCCCTGCTCGCCCCCGTCGCGCGCGACGACCCCGCGGCCGCGGTGCGGACGGCCGCGCAGATGGTCCTCGAACGAAATCCGTGAGCCGCAGAGAGGCGATTTGACCATCCCCGGCATTTGCGCCACCGTAGGGCGGTGCTGAAGGCAAATCGGTCATCGCTGTTGGTGTTGATGCTGGTGGGCGTCGCGGCCGGCTGCGGGGGCGGCAGCGGCTCGAGCCCGGCGGCGCAGTTCTGCCAGAGCTGGGCGAGCGCGTTCTGCGGCAAGCTGGCCGCCTGCGCGCCCGACCAGCTCGGCGGCTCGCAGTCCCAGTGCGCGGCCGCGTTCGCGCAGAGCTGCATTCAGAAGCCGCCGCAGGGGACCACGTTCGACGTCAACTGCTCGGGCGGCGCGCGCGTCGACCCGGCCGCCAAGTCCGCCTGCCTGAACGAGCTGGCCACGATAAGCTGCGACGACTTCAACGCGCCGACCTACGTGAGCGTCTGCGACCAGGTCTGCGGCGGCGCCGGGATCGACGGCGGTGGGACCGGTGGCAGCGGGACGGGCGGCAGCGGCGGCGCTGGCGGCGGCGTCTCCAGTCCGGGCGCGTTCTGTCAGGCCGTCAACCAGCAGAACTGCCGGCTGGCGTTTCAGTGCACGCCGGCGGCGTCGATGGACGCCACCTTCATCTCGGTCTACGGCAGCACCCTGGCCGACTGTCAGGGGAGCAAGACGGCGGCGCTCTGCGCGACCGCCGCCTGTCCGAGCGGCTACGACACGACGGCCGCCCAGTCGTGCGTCAGCATCTTCTCGCTCTACACCTGCAGCGACTACGCGACGTCGGGCCTGCCCGCGGACTGTTTCGCGGCCTGCCCGGGCGGCGGTACCGATGCCGGGATCGATGCGGGGACCGGGGGCGCCACGGGGACGGGAGGCGGACCGGGGACCGGGGGCGCGACGGGGACGGGAGGCGGAACGGGGACCGGCGGTGATACGGGGACCGGGGGCGCGACGGGGACCGGCGGCGCGGGCGGATCCGGCAGTGGTGGCAAGGGGGGCGGCACGGGCGGCGCCGGCGGGGCCTCGTCCGGCGGCAACCTGATCGTCAACGGCGACTTTTCGAACGGCCTCACCGACTGGGGCCTGACCGTCCAGGCGGGCAGCCTCACCAACAGCGGGGTCATGAACGGCCAGCTCTGCGTCACGCTCGGCGTCTACGCCACCGTGACGATCGGCTGGCCCAGCGACACGACCACCGTCTTCACGCTGCAGGCGGGGAAGAGCTACCAGATCTCGTACCAGGCGCAGACCAACATGGGGCTCGGCAGCTTCGAGGCGCAGGTCGGGCAGGCCGTGGCGCCTTACACGCAGATCGACTTCATGACCTACGCCGACGTCCCCGGCAGCCAGCCGGCCACCTTCACGCACACCTTCACGCCGACCGTCGCCGAGCCGCAGGGGGGCTTCGCCTTCAACGTCGTCTCCGGCCCGTCGAGCGGCACCGTGGTCTGCGTCGACAACGTCTCGCTGGTCGCGCTCGACTGAGAGCGGCGCGCACGGACAGCTACTTCGCTCAGAGCGCCGCCATGTCCAGCTCGATGGCCCGGATCGAGCAGCCAGACGTGCTTCACGCCCGCGCGCGCGTAATGGTGCATCTTTCGGGTGCGGTCGAGGGCCGCGGTCGACGGGGAGAGGACCTCGCACAGCCAGTCGGGTGCGAGATCGAGGAACGCGACGTCCGGCACCTCGGGCATCCGCGCGTGCCGCCAGCCGGCGAGGTCCGGCACCAGCACCTGGCCGACCACGTGAAGCTCGGGCTCGTAGAGAATGATCCATCCCCCCGGGCCACCGCGTCCGCCGCGGCCGAAGGCTCCCCCGATCTCGGCGCTCAACGCGGACGTCGCGAGAGCGTGCCGGGCGGAGGGACGAGGGCTGGTGACGAGGTCGCCGTCGACGATCTCGGCGACCAGAGACTCGGGGACCTGGAGCAAGTCCTCGTAAGTCGCCGGACGCTTGACCGGAGCCCCGGGCATGCCGGCAGTCTACCATTCGAGGTGCGGCGCCAGTCGTCGGTGTAGGTCCGGGTGACCTGTGGATAAAATTCAAAAGTTGACGGGCTCTGCCGATATGAGACCGAAAGAACATGGTTTTCGGCGCTGTCACGCTGTCGGTGGTCCTGGTCGCGGCTGAGCTTTCGGGGGGAGCGGAGGCGCCGACGGCGCCGGCGCCCACGGTCGAGATGCCGCGGCCCGGTCAGCGGCAGCGGCGGGGGACCGGGCCCGAGAAGCGCGGGATCCACGAGCTGGAGGACCCGTCGTACTGGCCGCCCGAGCCGCCGGTCGAGAAGGGGCCGCTCGACGCCGCGCGCTTCGACGCCGCGGTCGAGAAGGTCTGCGGCGAGGTGGCGCCCGACGCGGTCACCCCGGGCGTGGCCCGCGTGGTGCGCGAGGTGAGCGCCGAGACCGGCGCCGATCCGTTCCTGATCGCCGCGCTCGCCTACCGCGGGAGCCGCTGCCGGCCGTCGGCGAACGGCGCCTCGGGCGTGGGCCTCTTGGGGATCGAGCCGTCGATGTTCGCGCCCGGCGCGCCGCTGCCGTTCCCGCGCGCCGACCTCGATCGGGAGGCGCTGCTCGATCCGGCGCACAACCTGCGGGTCGGGATCGCGCTGCTCAAGATGTGGGAGGCGGACCACCTGGCGATCGACCGCGCGCTCGGCAGCACGCCGCACCGGACGGCGCTGGCGCACTTCTTCTGGGGCGATCGGGTCTGGGGGACCACCGCCGAGGACCGCACGCTGACCGCGCGCCGCCGCCTGCTGGAGGCGTACGAGAACGCGCCGCTGGAGTTCAAACCGTCGTCGCTGGGGCTGACCATCGTGTCGCCGCTCGAGGGGGGGGAGCGGCTCGGGACCAGCGGGCTCGGCGCCGATCGCGACGACGGCGCCCGCGCGCACCGCGGCCTCGACATCGACGCCACCATCGGCGAGCCGGTGCGCGCCGTCGCCGACGGCGTCGTGCAGTTCGCCGGCGTCGACCTGACCGGCGACCGCCCGGCGCTGGGCCTCCTGCCGCGGCAGGTCCGCCGCTGGCACCGCTACCCGATGGGGCCGGGCGGCTTCTTCGTGCGCATCATGCACGCCGACGGCATCCGCAGCGGCTACTTCCACCTCACCGGCTTCCGCGTGGTGGCCGGGCAGGCGGTGCACGCGGGCGAGGTGATCGGCACCGTCGGGCGCAGCGGGGTGAAGGTCTCGGGGAGCCACCTGCACTTCGAGGTCCACCGCGACGGCGAGCTGCAGGACCCGGTCCCCTTCCTGGCGGCGTTCGTGCTGCCGCCCGACCGGACCATCACCAACCGGATCGCCATGACCGAGAAGCGCCAGCGGCTGGCGCGGCTGGCCCACCAGCGGCGGCAGGCGCGCCGGGCCGCGCTCCACCGGGTCGGCTGACGCGCGCGCCGTTCAGCGCGGGCAGTCGGTGACGCGCATCTTCGTGCTCGCCGGCGCCACCAGCGGGGCGAGCACCTTCTCGTCGTAGCTCCCCGCCTGGCGGAGGGTGGCGACGATCAGGCTCATCTCGCCGCGCGCCAGCTCGCTCCCCGGATCGAGCTCCAGCGAGCGGGCGTAGGCGCGGTAAGAGTCGACCAGCTTGCCGCGGTCGAACAGGATGTAGCCGCGCTTGCGCCAGAGCATCCCCTGGAGGCAAGCCGAGCCGGCGACCTCCAGCGCGACGTCGAGCTGGGCGTCGGCGTCGTCGGGGCGCTTCTCCATGATCAGGGTCTGCACCAGCTCGCCGCGCACGTTGGCGTTGGCGGGCGCCAGGTCGACCGCCCGCCGGAGCGCCGCCTCGGCGGCCGTCCAGTCGCCGCGGTCGACGGCGCAGAACCCGG
>DASZVW010000498.1:0-4899 GCA_035546895.1 Polyangia bacterium | reverse complement strand
AACACCGCCCACGCCAACGGTTCGCCGGTGGCCGGCCTCATTTCGGCCGGGGCGCGGGGGGCGGCGGGCGGACCTGGAGGTGCTGGAACGCCGGCGCGGCCGGCCGCGTCGGCAGCGGCGCGAACTGGTCGAACAGCTTGTTCAGCGACAGCCCGCCGGTGTGCTTGATGGCGATGACGGCCACGATGGCGATGATCAGCAGTAGCGCGCGGCGGAAATTTCGGCGCGGCAAGAGCTGCCAAAAGCTGCGCTCGGGGGGCGGCGGCGGGGGCTCGGTGATGAGGCGGCGTGAACGCACGGCGGCAGCGGGATCTTAGTCGCCGTTCGCCCGCCGGGCGAGTTTGGTGACCTTGAGCCGCGTCCGCCGGGCGCCCCGGAAGGTGTCGAGCTCGGCGGTGGCCACCAGGTCGAGCACGGCGCCCGGGCCCGGATCGGCGGCGCCGAACCCGAAGGCGATCGCCTCGCCGACCGCGCCCTCGTGGTCGAGCGTGAGCTGGAGGTGCCCCTTCCCCACCACCCGCGTCGAGCGGGCGGTCACGCCGCGGAGCGCGAACAGCGGCTCGCGGTTGGCGGCGCCGAACGGGCCCAGCCGGGCCAGCTCCTCGGTGAACGGCAGGTCGAGCTCGCCGAGGCCGACCTCGGCGTCGACCTCCAGCGCGCCAGCGTTCCGGCCCGCGAGCTGACGCGCCGCCTCGGCCACGAACGCCGCGCGGAAGCCGTCCAGCCGGTCGATGGTCACGCTCATGCCGGCGGCGCCGGCGTGGCCGCCGAACTTGGTCAGGTGGCCCGCGCAGGCGGCCAGCGCCTCGAACAGGTTCACGCCCGGGACCGTGCGGGCCGACCCCCGCCCCTCCCCGTCCTTGAAGCCGACCGCGATGGCGGGACGCGCGAGCTCGTCGACCAGACGGGCGGCCACGATGCCGACCACCCCCTGGTGCCACCCCTCGGCGCCCACCACCACCGCCGCCGCGCCCGCCTGCTCCGCCGCCTGCGCGCGCGCCTCCATCCAGACCAGCTCCTGGATCCGCTGCCGCTCGGTGTTCTGGTCGTCGATCGCCTCGGCCAGGCGCGCGGCGTCGGCCGGCGCGGCCAGCAGCAGATCGAGCGCCAGCTGCGCCTCGCCGAGGCGCCCGGCGGCGTTGAGCCGCGGCGTCAGCCGGAACGCCGCCTGGTGGGCGGTGATGGCCCCCTCGGTCAGCTCGGCCCGCGCGGCGAGCGCGGCCAGCCCCGGCCGCTTGCGGGCCGACAGGACCTTGAGGCCGGCCGCGACCAGGATCCGGTTCTCGTCGGTGAGCGGGACCAGATCGGCGATCGTCCCCAGCGCCACCAGGTCGAGCAGCTCGCGCGGATCGAAGGCCGCCCCCAGGCGCGTGCGCAGCGCGGCCGCCAGGTAGAACGCCACCCCGCAGGAGGCCAGCCCCTTGAACGGGAAGCCGTCGTCGGGGCGGCGCGAGTTGATGAGCGCGTAAGCGGGCGACTCGCCGGTCGGCAGCTCGTGGTGGTCGATGACGATGACGTCCAGCCCCTGCGCGCGGCCGGCGCGGAGCGCCTCGTGGTCGCTGGTGCCGCAGTCGCCGGTCACCAGCAGGCGGCAGCCGTCGGCGGCGAAGCGCGCCACGTCCTCGACCCCCAGGCCGTAGCCGGCGTGCCGGCTGGCGGCGCGGGCGACGACCTTGCCGCCGAAGGCGCGGAGCGCGCTGGCCAGCGTCGCCGCGGTGGTCACCCCGTCGACGTCGTAGTCGCCGAAGACGCCGATCGTCTCGCCGGCCGCCAGCGCGGCGGCCAGGCGATCGAGCGCCTTGGAAAGATCGGCCATCCCCTCGGGCCGCCGGAGATCGGCGAGCCGCGGCTCGAGGAACTTCGAGGCCAGGTCGGCCCGCACGATCCCCCGCCCCACCAGCAGCCGCGCCGTCAGCGGCCGCAGCTTCGCCTCCGCCGCCAGCGCCGCCGCCAGCCCGTCGTCAATCGAGGGGGCGCGCCAAGCGATCGTCACCGGGCCACCCTAACACCGGCGCCTGTGGATAAACCGGCGATCGGCGGGCGGGGGCCCTTTTCCGGTCGGGCCTAAACCTCCGGCTCGTCGTCTTCTCTGCGCGGGCGGCGGGCGGTGCGGCCGGAGGCCTGCTGCCGCTTCTGGCTGGCGACGTACTTGTCGTTCAGCCAGATGAGGATCGGGCTGGCGATGAAGATCGACGAGTAGGTCCCCACGATGACGCCGACGTTCATGGCGAAGGCGAAGTCGCGGATGACGCCCACGCCGAAGACGTTCATGGCGAAGGTGACGAAGAAGACGGTGGCGCTGGTCCAGATGGTGCGCGAGAGCGTCTCGTTGATCGACAGGTTGACGATGCGGTCGAAGCGCTTGTCGCGCAGGCGGCTGGCGTTCTCGCGGATGCGGTCGAACACCACGATGGTGTCGTTCATCGAGTAGCCGATGATGGTGAGCACCGCCGCCACGGTGGTGAGCGAGAACTCCTTGTAGGTCACCGCGAAGGCGCCCACGGTGATCACCGCGTCGTGGAGCAGCGCCACCACCGTCCCCGGGCCGTAGCGCAGGTCGAAGCGGAAGGCGATGTACACCATGATGAGGAGGATCGCGTACAGCAGCGACCGCGCCCCGTCGTACTGGAGCTGCTTGCCGGCCTTGGCGCCGACCGACTCCACCGAGGGGATGGAGGCCACCGTCCCCTCGCCGAGACGAGAGTCGAGCGCGTGGCGGATCTCGGTGTCGAGGCCGACCAGCGTCACCTCGTAGGTGTTCTCGTCGGCGCGCCCGAACGACTGCACCTGGTTGGTGTTCACCCCCAGCGCCTTGAGCGAGTTGGCCAGCGACGACGGCTCGACCGGCTTGTCGTAGCGGAGGTAGACCTTGTCGCCGCCCTCGGACCACTCGAAGCGCTTGAGCGTGGCGCCCCCCTCGTGGGCCAGCGACTCCTGGATCTGCTTGGCCTGCTGGGCGGAGAAGGCCGAGACGGCCCCGATCCGGATCATGAAGTTCCACTTCATCTTCCCGGTCGGGTCGACGTACTTGACCACGTCGGCGTCGGGGAAGCCGGCGTCGGCCAGCGTCTTGCGCACCACGCCGGCGTCGACCGGCTTGGAGAACTCCAGCACGATCTCGCTGCCGCCGCGGAAGTCGACGCCCCAGTTCAGCATGTGCCCGCGCGACTTGAAGACGTACGCGTTGAGCGGGAGCATCACGATGGTCAGCGTCACCAGCACGATCGAGAGGCCGATCCAGTACTTCTGCCGCCCGATGAACTCGTAGTTCGACCCGGGCTTGATGATCTCGAAGAACTTCTGCTGTGGGTTCGTCGCCGGCATGACGTCCTCAGATCGACAAGGTGGCGCGCGCGGCGCCCCGGCGCCCCACGACGGCGTCGAACATCCAGTGCGACAGCCAGTAGGAGGTGAAGAGGTTGGTGATGATCCCGACCAGCAGCGTGACCGCGAAGCCGCGGATCGGCCCCGAGCCGTAGGAGTAGAGGACGACGCCGGCCACGAAGTTGGTCACGTGGGCGTCGAACACCGTCCAGAACGCGCGCGCGAACCCGGAGTCGACCGCCGTGCGCACCGACTTCCCCAGCCGCAGCTCCTCGCGGATGCGCTCGTAGATGATGATGTTGGCGTCGACCGCCATGCCGATGGTCAAGACCAGGCCGGCGATCCCGGGCAGCGTCAGCGAGGCCTCGAACGCCGCCAGGATGGCGATCATGTAGAGCATGTTCAGGACCATGGCGACCACCGCGATGATCCCGGACAGCCGGTAGTAGATGAGCATGAAGAGGACGACCGCCGCCGCCCCGATGTACATCGAGAACTTGGCCTTCTGGACGGCGTCGCGCCCCATCGTGGGGCCGACCTGGGTCTCGAACGTCTTGCGCAGCGGCGCCGGCAGCGCGCCCGAGCGGAGCACCGCCACCAGGTCCTTGGCCTCCTGCTGCATGGCGAACGGATCGCCGAAGCCGCCCAGCGTGATGCGCCCGCGCGCCCCGATGCGCCCCTCGATGACCGGCGCGCTGTTGATCTTGTCGTCGAGGAGGATGGCCATCTTGCGGCCGATGTTGTCGCCGGTCATCCGCTCGGAGATCGAGGCCCCCTGGCGGTCGAACTCGAACGAGACCTCCGGGCGGCCGGTCTGCTGGTCCCAGGTCTGGTCGGCGTTGGCCAGGTACTCGCCGGTCAGCGGCGCCCGCTTGTGCAGGTAGTAGGTGCGCCAGTAGCGGTCCGGCGTGGCGTCGCCGTTCTCGTTGCGCCCCTGGGTCTCCTCGTAGCCGATCTCGTGGTCGGCGGGGACGGCCAGGTCGCCGGTCAGGCCGGCGAAGAACTTCTCCAGCGTGTCGCGGCTCTTCGAGCGCAGGTAGACGTCCTCGTGCGCCTTGCCGGTGTCCTTCTCGGTCCAGGACTCGGGGACCACGTCGATGCCGCTCCCCTTGGGCACCTGCGCGGCCACCTTGCGCATGTACTCCGAGCCGTCGTCGACGATCTTGAACTCGAGCTGCGCGGTGCGGCCGATGATCGACTTGATCCGCTCGAAGTCGGCCGGCTTGAGGCCGGGGAGCTCGACGATGATGTCGGTCCCCTTGCGGATGATGGTCGGCTCGGAGACGCCGAACTTGTCGACGCGGCCGCGGATGGTCTCGATCCCCTGGCGGAGCGCGTAGTCGCGCACCTCCTCGACCTGATCCGGGTCGAGGCGCAGGCGGACGACGCCGGTGGCCGGATCGCGGCTGACCACGTCCAGCACCTTGCGGTACTCGCGCATGATCGAGTCGTCCAGCTTGGCCTCCTCGGCCGGCGGGGAGAACGTCAGCACGATGTCGTCGCGCCCCTCGCGGGAGACGGTCAGCGTGGTGACGCCCTTGTCCTTGTGCAGCCGGTCCTCGATGTCCGAGGAGA
>DASZVW010000497.1:0-11004 GCA_035546895.1 Polyangia bacterium | reverse complement strand
ACCTGGCGCACGGCGAGGCGACGCTGATGTCCGAGATCTTCTCCTGCCTGTGGGCGGGGGCGCCGGGCCTCATCGGCCAGCGGCTGGAGGACTTCGGCGTCTCGGCGCGCGACAAGGTCTCGCCGATGGCGGACCTCGATCTCGGCAAGATCTACGGCCAGGTGGCCAAGGCGCTCGGCAACAAGAAGACCGCGCTCTACGTCCGCGCCGACGGCGCGCCCGAGGACGTGGAGATCGTCGTCCAGGCCCCGCCGGCGCTGGTGGTCGGGCCCGGCCTGGCCGGCGAGGCGGCGACGGCCGCCGAGGTCCGCTTCCAGATCGCGCGCGGCATCGAGCTGACGCGCCCCGAGTACATCCTGGCCGCGGGCGTCCGCCCCAAGCAGTTCACGGCGCTGTTCGCCAGCGTGCTCAAGGCGTTCCACCCGCGCCACGCCAAGCGGCGCGCCGCCGGCACCGGCGATGCCGCCGCCGAGCAGGCCGCCAAGCTGAAGAAGAACGTCCCCTACAAGGTCTCCAAGCAGCTCGTCGAGCTGTTCCAGGGGCTGGGGACCACCTCCTGGAGCTCGCTCCGCTGGCGCTCGGTGGTCCACCAGATCGGCAACCGGACCGGTCTCCTCCTCTGCGGCGACCTGACGACGGCCGCCCGCATCGTGATGCGCGACGCCGGCGCGGTCTCCGACGGCGCGCTGCCGCCGCCCGAGGAGATCCGCCGCATCGCCGTCACCAGCGAGCCGGTGCGCGAGCTGCTCCGCTTCGCGGTCAGCGACGACTACTTCGCGCTGCGCGAGAAGCTCGGCACCGCCATCGCCAAGGCCGCCGCCGCCTAACGCGCGGCCGGCAGCGCGCGATCGCGTCGAGCGCAGGCGAGCTTGGCTCGCCGGAGCTCATCGCGGGAGGTTCGGAACCCTCTCAGGGTTTCGAGCGAAGTCGCTCGGTCCAGGCGGCCAGATCGGGCGGCCAGGGGCTCTCGAACGCCAGCGGCGCGCCGGTGCGCGGGTGGGCGAAGCCGAGCGTCGTCGCGTGCAGCGCCATCCGGGGCGCCGGCAGGTCGGGGAACGGCGCCCCGTAGCGGTCGTCGCCGAGCACCGGGTGCCCGGTCGAGAGGGCGTGCAGCCTGATCTGGTGGGTGCGGCCGGTCTCCAGCCGGCAGCCGAGCAGCGTGGCCCGCGCCCCGAACCGCTCGCGGACGGCGACGTGGGTGACGGCCGGGCGCCCGCCCACCGGCTTGGCGATGCGGGTGAGCCCCTCGGGGAAGGCGCCGGCCACCACCGCCAGGTAGGCGCGCTCGAGGTCGTGCGTCCGGAAGCGCTCCGAGAGGACCCGGTTGGCGTCGGGCGACTTGGCGAACACGATGAGGCCGCTGGTCTCCAGATCGATGCGGTGGACGACGAAGACGCGCGGGCCGCCGGCGATCCGCCGCTCGAGCAGCGAGGCCAGGTTGTTGCGGTCGCTCTCGGGCGTCGGCGCGGCCAGCAGGCCGGCCGGCTTGTCGACCACCACCAGGTCGTGGTCCTCGAACACCACGGCGTAGGGCGGCAGCTTGCGCTCGTCCTCGGCCCGCGCCGCCCGCCCCGGCCGCCCGGTCGCCCGCGCCAGCGCGCCGCCCAGCACGGCCGCGATCTCCTCGCCGGCGCGCGCCGGGCGCCCGGCCACCTTGACCCGCCGCCCGTCGACGAACACGCCGCCGATGTCCAGCAGCACCCGCGCCTGCCGCCGGGAGAGCCCCGGCACGCGCGCCGCCAGCACCTGATCGAGCCGCCGCCCGGCGTCCTCGTCGCCGACGGTGAAGGTGACGCGCTCGGGGCCCGGCATGGGGCAGAACCTAACACCCGAAGTTCGTCGAACCTAAGGTAGTCTGCGGCCGAGGACGCCATGGACCGCAAACAACGACTGTTCGTCTACCTGACCGGCATCTTCGTGGCGGCGCTGCTGGTCAGCGACCTCATCGGCGGCAAGTTCTTCCGGGTCGGGGGACTCGACTTCTCGGTCGGCATGATCCCCTTCCCGCTCACCTTCCTGCTCACCGACATCGTCAACGAGTTCTACGGCACCGAGGGGGCGCGCCGGCTCACCTACGTCGGTCTCACCACCGCGGTGTTCGTCTTCGCGGTGGTCAACATCTCCATCGCGCTGCCGACCAGCCCGGAGTCGCCGCTCGGCGGCGAGGTGTTCAGGAACGTGATCGGCTCGTCGGTCCGGCTCTACATCGCCTCGCTGGTCGCTTATCTGGTCGGCCAGCTGCTGGACATCTCGATCTTCCTCTTCGTCCGGCGCGTCACCGGCGAGCGGTTCCTCTGGCTCCGCTCGACCGGCTCGACGGTCGTCTCGCAGGCCATCGACTCGCTGGTGGTCAACTTCGTGTTTCTCTCGGGGACCAAGTCGCTGGCCTTCATCCTCCGCACCGCCCGCAACAACTACCTGGTCAAGCTGGCGCTGGCGGTGGGCCTGACGCCGGTCATCTACCTCGGCCACGGGATCCTGCACCGCTACCTCCACGTCAAGGAGGTGCTGGTGACGGACCCCGCGCCGGCCGAGGATCCGGTCCTCGGCTGACGCGGGCCCCGCGAGAGGTCAGGCGGCGGGGGGCGGGGCCGGCGTCGGGAGCACCGGGGCCGACATGACGCCCAGCTTGGGCATCTCGGTCAAGACCAGCGGCAGGAGCTCGTCCATCCGCTTGACGTAGAGGATCTCGATCTCGTTGCGCGGCTGCTCGGGGATGTCGATGACGTCCTTGCGGTTGCGCTCCGGCAGGATGACCCGCTTGATCCCGGCGCGGTGCGCGGCCAGGAACTTCTCCTTGATGCCGCCCACCGGCAGCACCAGCCCGCGCAGCGTGATCTCGCCGGTCATCGCCACGTCGTTGCGGATCGGCTTGTTGGTGAGCAGCGAGGCCATGGCCACGAACATGGTCACGCCCGCCGAGGGGCCGTCCTTGGGGATGGCGCCCGCCGGAATGTGGACGTGGATGTCGGTCTTCTCGAGGAAGTTCTCCTCCAGCCCCAGCCAGCGGGCGCGCGAGCGGATGAACGACAGCGCCGCCTGCGCCGACTCTTTCATGACGTCGCCGAGCTGGCCGGTCAGCACCAGCTGCCCCTTGCCGTTCATCTTGGTCGCCTCGATGAACAGGATGTCGCCCCCCACCGGCGTCCAGGCGAGGCCGGTGGCCACCCCCGGCTCCGCGGTCCGCTCGGCGACCTCGGAGATGTACTTCGAGGGGCCGAGCAGCTCGCCGATCCGCTCGCCGGTGACCTGCTCGACGTCCTTGGCCTTTCCTTCCGCCACCAGCACCGCGATGGCGCGGATCACGTTGGCCGCCTCGCGCTCCAGGTTGCGGACGCCCGCCTCGCGCGTGTAGCTGTCGATGATCTCGGCCAGCGCGCCGTCCTCGAAGATCACCTTCTCCTTCGAGAGGCCGTGCTCCTCGAGCTGCTTGGGGATGAGGAACTGCTTACAGATCGAGAGCTTCTCCTCGCGCGTGTAGCCGGGGAGCTCCAGCACCTCCAGCCGGTCGCGCAGCGCCGGCGGGATGGGGTCCATGATGTTGGCGGTGGCCACGAACATCACCTTGGAGAGGTCGAACGGCACCTCCAGGTAATGGTCCGAGAAGGTGTGGTTCTGCTCGGGGTCGAGGACCTCGAGCAGCGCCGCCGCCGGGTCGCCGCGGAAGTCGTGCCCCAGCTTGTCGATCTCGTCGAGCATGAAGACCGGGTTGTTCGACCCCGCCTTCTTCATCCCCTGAATGAGCCGACCCGGCAGCGAGCCGACGTAGGTGCGCCGGTGGCCGCGGATCTCGGCCTCGTCGCGCACGCCGCCCAGCGAGATGCGGATGAACTTCCGCCCCAGCGAGCGCGCGATCGAGCGGCCGAGCGAGGTCTTGCCGACGCCGGGCGGGCCGACCAGGCAGAGGATGGGCCCCTTCTTGTCGCTCTTCAGCTTGCGGACCGCCAGGTACTCGAGGATGCGCTTCTTCACCTTCTCGAGGTCGTAGTGGTCCGAGTTGAGGATGTCGCGCGCGGCCTGGATGTCGAGCTTGTCCTCCGTCGACACCGACCAGGGGAGCTCGACCAGCCACTCGAGGTAGGTGCGGGTGACGGTGTACTCCGCCGACGACGGCTGCATCACCTTGAGCCGCTCGAGCTGCTTCATGGCGACCTTCTCGGTCTCGGCCGGCATCTTGGCGGCCAGGATCTTCTCCCGGAAGTCGTCGAGGTCGCCCCCCGTCTCGTCGATCTCGCCCAGCTCTTCTTTGATCGCCTTGAGCTGCTGGCGCAGCACGTACTCGCGCTGGTTGCGCCCCATCTCCTCCTGCACCTGGCTGTTGATCTTCTCGCGGACCTTGAGCACCTCGTGCTGCCGCGAGAGGAACTGCAGCACCTTGCGCAGGCGGGTCTTGAGGTCGAACGTCTCCAGCACGTCCTGCTTCTCGTCGACCTGGACGTCGAGGTTCGAGATGATGACGTCCGAGAGCTGCCCCGGCTCGACCACGCTGTCGACCAGCGCGCTCGCCTCCTTGGGGAGCTCCGGCATCAGCTTGATGACCCGCTTGGCGACGTCCTTGACGTTCATCACCAGCGCGTCGAGCTCCACGTCCGTCGACGGCGAGTCCGGCAGCGCCTGCACGCGCGCCGTCATGAACGGGTCCTGCCCGCCGATCTCGAGGATGCGGATGCGGGCCACCCCCTGCAGGATCACCGAGAAGTTGTCCTTGGCCAGCTTGATGACCTTGAGGATGCGGGCCGCGCAGCCGACCGCGTAGAGGTCGCCCACCCCCGGCTCCTCGGTCCGCGCGTCGCGCTGGGTGACGATGCCGATCACCGGGCGCTCCTTGGAGATCGCCTCCTCGACCAGCTTGACGGACTTCTTGCGCCCGACGTCGATGGGGATGATCGACCCCGGGAACAGCACGGAGTTCCGCAGCGGCAGGATCGAAATGACGTCGGGGACCTCGACCGGGCCTTCGGGCACCGGCTTCTTGGTGGCCATGTTTCGATCGTATACGCGACGGGCCTCTTCCGCCAGTCGGCCCGTCGGGAGCGCGACCGACGCGTAACGCGCCTGCCTACCTGGGGTACCTGCTGCCCGGGGTGATAGACTTCGGTCCTAGCTTTCGCCGGGGGGTCGTTTCATGCGTCCGCTCCTTTCTTGTTCGGTGATGGCGTTCGTCGTCGGCGCACTCGCGCCCGCCGTGCGCGCCCAGACCAGCCCCGCTCGAGAGGCGCTCGGGACCTACGAAGACCAGGCGCTCGGCGTCCGCCACCTGGTCGAGCCCCTGCGGGACGGCTCGACGGCGGCCGCGGGCGACCGCGTCCACCTGCGCGTTGACTGGGACGCCTTCCAAGGGAAGGACCACCACCCGATCGATGCGGAGGTTTTCCTGCGGACCGTCGGCCGCTACGACCTCGCGCGCCGCTATCATCGCAAGGTCTTCGTCAAAGAGGCCCTGAGCCGGGGGGGAGGGCTGCTGATCGCCGGAGGCCTGGCAGCCGCGCTGCTGGCCGTCACGCCCGGCGGACAACCCGCTGGCATGGCCGGAGAAGGGGGACAATCGCCGCGCTTCTTCAACTTCAGCCCGGCCTGGGGGCTGGCGGCCGCCGGAGCCGGACTGGTCGCCAGCATCGCCGGGCGCTTGATCGACCCCTCCCCCATCGACGCCGACGAGGCCGACCGCCTGGCGCGCGACTACGACCGGTCGCTGCGCGCGCGCTATGGCCTCGTCGAGAGCGCCTCCCGGGAATAGCGGTCATCATACGGGTCAACCGCCGCTGAGCAGCGCGAGCAGGTCACCGGCCAATGAGGGGGAGAACATCACGTTGAATCCCCACGCTTGGGTGAAGCTGGTGGCCCCTGCATTGCGGCCGCAGACCTCGCAGACGTTCACGGTCGGCGCACCCGCGTAGAGCAGGACCCAGGGGGCGACCACGACGCTGACGGCCGCGCGGCGCAGACGAATGTCGACGCCGACCGCCAGCTCGAGCCGGGCCTCGGGCCGGACGATCGTCAGGTCCGCATCGAACGTCGGGACGTCACCGTCTTCCAGACTGGGCACGAACATGGTGTGCTCGAAGGCGCCCCAGCTCAGGCCGCCCGCCAGGATCAGCCGTGCGTTGTCCGAGTGCGCGATGGACGGGTAGGCCTCGAGGCGCAGCCGCGCGCTGTAGGTCGGGTCCTGCCGATGAACAAGCGCGAAGTACGAGCTGCGGACGCCGGCGCTCAGCGCGAGCGGGACGGCCCCGACCGGCCTCCCCGCGCGGATCTCCGCGCCAGAGTCGAGCCAACCGGCGTCGGCGCTCACCTCGAAGGCCGAGCCGAGCGCCTGCCGCACCCCGACGGTGATGGGAAGAAACGGCAGGTCGAGGCCTTGCCCGACGGCCTGGCCGCTGCCGGATACCTTCATCCCGTCGACGCCGGCGCTCGCCGGGCCATAGCCGACCGACCAGGTCGGCTGTACCTGGGTGTACGTCCCGGGTCGAAGCGGCCCGCCGGGGACGGGCGCCGCCAGCGTACAGCCCCCGAGCGCGACGAAGGCGACAACCCGGACGAGCAGGACCCGATCGAGGCGCACGGCCCAAGCCACCGCAAACTGGATGCCGTCCGGATCGGGCCGAGATCTCCGGCGACGTCTGCCGGCGGCGGTGGAAGCCCGACACGACCGTCAGAGAGCTACCTCCCTATCACTTCCTCTCAGTTGGCCAGCTTCGTGGGTCATCCCCCCGCCCCCGTCGATGCCGAGGAGGCGTCAACCGCGCGACGAACTAGGGAGCGCACACGAGAGCTCGTCCGCGGGTCCTGGCCGCCCAGCTTGCTGGCATCCCGTTCGATGTGTAGACTTTCACACATGGCGACCAACCTGGCGATCGATGATCGCTTGCTCGACGAAGCTCTGCAGATCGGGGGCGAGCGAACCAAAAAGGACACGGTCACCCAGGCTCTGCGCGAATACGTGGAGCGGCGCAAGCAGGCCAAGATTCTCGACCTCTTCGGCAAGGTCGAATTCGATCCGCAATACGACTACAAGCGGCAGCGCCGTCGACCGTGAACGTCGTGGTGGACACGTCCGTCTGGTCCCTGGCCCTGCGCCGGCACCAGACGAGATCTGTCAGCGAGACACGCGAGCTCGGCGAGCTCGTCCGCGAAGGCCGCGTCGTCCTGCTGGGCGCCGTGAGACAGGAGCTGCTCTCCGGGATCTCGGACCAACGACACTATGTGACCCTCCGCGATCACCTGCGGGCGTTCCCCGATCTGGCGTTGGAGGCCGCCGACCATGAAGAGGCCGCGCTCTTCTTCAACCGCTGCCGGGCGCGCGGCGTCCAGGGATCCAATGCCGACTTCCTCATCTGCGCGGCCGCCGCTCGCCGAAAGCTCGGCATCCTGACGACCGACGGCGACTTCCGCCACTTCGCGCGTGTCCTCCCAATTCACCTCCACGCGGCCCGCTGACGACGAGCGGCTACCGCTTCTTGTCGCTGACCGGCTTGGGCTGCGGGGTCAGGGTGTGGACGGTGGCGCCGCCGCCGGTCCCGCCGGCGGCCAGGGCCGGAGCGCCGACGTCGCGGGAGATGCCGTGGTGGGCGAGGACCTTGGCCTCGATCTTCCTGGCCACCTCGGCGTGGTCGCGCAGGTACTGCTTGGCGTTCTCGCGCCCCTGGCCGATGCGGTCGCCGGCGAAGCCGAACCAGGCGCCCGACTTCTCGACCGCGCCGCACTCGGCGCCGAGATCGACCAGGTCCCCCTCATGGCTGATCCCCTCGCCGTAGAGGATGTCGAACTCCACCTCGCGGAATGGGGGGGCCATCTTGTTCTTCACCACCTTCACGCGCGTGCGGTTGCCGACCACCTTCTCGCCGTCCTTGAGCGCGCCCACCCGGCGGATGTCCATGCGGACGCTGGCATAGAACTTCAGCGCGTTGCCGCCGGTGGTGGTCTCCGGGTTGCCGAACATGACGCCGATCTTCATCCGGATCTGGTTGATGAAGATGACCAGCGTGTTCGACTTGGCGATGGTGCCGGTCAGCTTGCGCAGCGCCTGGCTCATGAGCCGCGCCTGCAGGCCGACGTGCGCGTCGCCCATCTCCCCCTCCAGCTCGGCGCGCGGGGTGAGCGCGGCGACCGAGTCGACGACGATGACGTCGACGGCGCCCGAGCGGACCAGCATCTCGGTGATCTCCAGCGCCTGCTCGCCGCAGTCGGGCTGCGAGACCAGGAGGTCGTCGGTGCGCACGCCCAGCTTGCGCGCGTAGCCGACGTCGAGCGCGTGCTCGGCGTCGACGAACGCGCAGATGCCGCCCATCTTCTGCGCCTCGCCCACCACGTGCAGCGCCAGCGTCGTCTTGCCCGAGGACTCCGGCCCGTAGACCTCGATGATGCGGCCGCGCGGCAGCCCGCCGACGCCGAGCGCGATGTCGAGCCCCAGCGATCCGGTCGGCACCACCTTGACCTCCGGCGGCGCCAGCCCCTCGCCGAGCCGCATGATGCTCCCCTTGCCGAACTGCTTCTCGATGGTGGAGACCGCCAGATCGATGGCCTTGTCGCGCGCCGGATCGCGGTCGCGCGCCGGCGCGGCCGCGGCGGTCTCTTTCCCGTCGCCCTTGAGCTCTTTGAGGTCGCCCTTCTCGGAGGTCTTCTCTGAAGTGTTGGCCATGTGGGATCTCTCCTTGGTCAATTCGAACCGAGCGCGGCCCGGTGCCGCAAAACGTAGGTCGAGCCGGCGTTCTCCGGCCCTTTGCCGAGCTGGCTCTCGAACACGCAGACCTCGTCGACGGGCGCGGCGCCGAACGCGCGCTCGCCGAACGGCGCCAGCGCCGCGCGGGCGTCGACGCCCGCCTTGCTGCGGCCCACCGTGACGTGAGCCCGGAACGGGCGGTCGGCGCGCTCGCCGAGCCCGAGCCGCGCCGCCGTCTCTTCGACGACCGCCGCCACCGCGCCGAGCCGGCCGTCGCCGTCGGAGACCCCGGCCCAGAGGACGTTCGCCCGGCGCGCCGAGGGGAAGGCCCCCATCCCGCGCACCTCGATCCCGAACCTAGAGAGGCCGGCCAGCGCCGCAGCCAGCGCGCCGCCGAGCGCCGCCAGCTTCGCCTCTTCGACCGGGCCGAGGAACTTGACGGTGACGTGGAGGTTCTCGAGCTTGCGCGACCACTTCACGCCGGGGAGCGACCGCGCGAGCTCGCCCGCGGCGGCCGCGACGTCCGCGCGCACCTGCTCGGGCAGCGGCACCGCCACGAAGCTGCGGATCGGCTTTGTCGCTTCGCCGCCCGTCATCGCTTCCGGGTGTCGAAGTAGCGGCGCGCCAGATCGAGCGCGTAGTAGGCGGCGGCGATCCGCACCCGCTCGCGCCCGCCGGAGAACAGCTTGGTCGAGGTGCGGGTGGTCCCCGGGCCGCAGATGGCGAAGCAGACCGTCCCCACCGGCTTGTCGGGCGCCCCGCCCTCCGGCCCCGCCACCCCGGTGATCGCCACCGCCACGGACGACCCGCAGACCCGCTTGGCCCCCTCGGCCATCTCGCGCGCCGTCGGCTCGCTGACCGCGCCGAAGTCGGCGATCGTCTCGGGCTTGACCCCCAGGACGCCGGTCTTCACCTCGTCGGCGTAGGCCACCACGCTGCCGCGGAAGTAGGCCGAGGCCCCCGACTCCGAGGTGGCCAGCTCGCCCGCCAGCCCGCCGGTGCACGACTCGGCGAACGCCAGCGTCGCCTCCTGCGCGCGCAGCGACTTGGCCACCGCGCCCACGAAGGTCTCGCCGTCGACGCCGTAGATGCCGGGGCCGATCCGCTTGCGGAGCTCCGCGTCGACCTTGTCCACCGTCGCCCGCGCCGCCTCGGCGTCGCCGCGCACCACCAGCTTGACGTGGTTGACCGGCATCGAGGTCCGGAAGTGCAACGTGGCCCCGTCTATGCCGCTCAGGATCCCGGCCAGCCGGTGATCGATGTGCGACTCGCCCATCCCGTAGAGGTGCCAGGTGCGGACGGCCGGCGCCGGCACGCCTGAATCCACCAGCCGCCCGCGCAGGCGCGGCATCACCTCGTCGGTGAAGATCTTCTCCATCTCGCGCGGGACGCCCGGCAGGAAGTAGGCCTCGGCGCCGCCCAGCCGCACCACGAACCCGGGCGCGATCCCGGCCGCGTTGGGGAGCGCCTCGGCGCCGTTCGGGACCCGCACCTGGCGCAGGTTGTTGGGCGTCATCTCGAAGCCGTGGGTGGAGAACCGCTTCTTCATCGCCTCCAGCGACGGTTCGTCGGCGTGGGTGCCGGTGACCAGCAGCTCGGCCACCGCGTCGACCGTGCGGTCGTCCTCCGTCGGCCCCAGCCCGCCGGTGGCGACGATCAGGTCGACCTCCGCCCGCAGCCGCACCAGCGCCATCCGGATCGCCTGCGGATCGTCGGAGACGACCAGCTGCTCGGTCAGCTCGTACCCCAGCTCGAACAGCCGCTCGGCGATGAAGGCGTCGTTGGTATTGCTGATCTCCCCGCGCAGCACCTCGTCCCCGATCGCCAGCAACGCCGCCCGCTGCGTCCCGCTCGCCGCCTTGGAACTAGACATTTGAGCAGTACCGTAGCCGCGTGGGATCGCGATGTCAACGAATTGTCGGCGGCCGGCGGCCACGAAAAGCCGCGGCCCGGGGACCGGCCGGGATATCCTCGATCGGCGCGTCGGTTCTCGGTATGGCCGTGGGAGGATACGAGCTCTTCATAGATGTTCGCGGGGCGGGGAGCCCGGTCGTCCTGCTGCACGGCACGCCCAGCGCGCCGGACGACTTCGAGCCGCTCGTCGCCGCGCTGGCCCCGCACCGGCGGGTGCTGGTGCCGCACGCGCCGGGGTACGGGCGGACGCCGCCGGCGCCGGCGGCGGTGACGCTCCCGGCGGCCGCGGCGCGCCTCGAAGAGCGGCTGCTGGCCCTCGGCGTCGGCGCCGCCGACGTGGTCGCCTTCTCGGGCGGGGCCTACGCGGCGGCGGCGATGGCGCTCTCGCGCCGGGTCGCGGTGGGCAAGCTGGCGCTGCTGGCCCCGGTGGT
>DASZVW010000496.1:0-2019 GCA_035546895.1 Polyangia bacterium | reverse complement strand
GCCGGCGCGCACGGCCTTGGCGCGGGCGCCGGCGTGCGGGTCGGCGGCCACGGTCAGCCGGCGCTCGGGGCTCTCGACCAGCGTCAGGCGCGCCTCGCGCAGCTCGTCGCGCCGGAAGTAGGCGACGCGCACGCGCGCGCCTGGCGGGCGATCGGCGATCCGCTTGGCAAACGTGGAGGCGGAGACGCGCGCGCCGTTGACGGCCACGATCTCGTCGTTGAAGGTCAACCCGGCGCGCCAGGCCGGCGAGCCGGGGACCACGTTGCGCACCACGGTCCGCTCGGGCTGCAGGGTGAGGCCGCTCCAGGCGCGCGCGCGGCCGCTCTTGACCGGGTCGCGCTCGGCGGGCGGGCGCGCGCTCTCGTCCCACTCGGGGCGCGCCACCACCTCGAGGCCCGCGCGCTCGAGCAGCGCGGGGAGCGGCAGCTCCACGGTGCCGCGCACGTGGCGATCGAAGAAGCGGTCGAGCGAGCGGCCGGCCAGCGCGGCGGCGGCGGCGCGCACGTCGGCGTCGGCGATCGGCCTGCCCGCGCGGCCGAAGTCCTGCCACAGCCGGCGGAACAGCTCGGGGAGCCCGCGCGCGCCGTCGGTCAGGAGGCGCAGCTCGAGGTCGAGCGCCATCGCGGTCCAGAGCCCCTTCTCGTAGTAGCTGACCGCCCGGTTGGTGAAGTTCTCCGACGGCTTGTACTGCTTGATCCAGGCCTCGAACGACAGCTCCTCCAGCGAGGTTTCGTTGCGCCCCGGGCGCGTCGCGTAGCGCGGCCAGTCCTCGGCGATCATCTTGAAGAACTGCCGCGCGCAGGTGACCCCCGCCCGCAGGATGATCACGTGCGCCAGGTAGTCGGTGCACCCCTCGAACAGCCAGAGGAGCCGGGTGTAGTTCTCCTTCGTGTAGTCGAACGGCCCCAGCGCGGCGTCGTGGATCCGCTTGACGTTCCAGGCGTGGAAGAACTCGTGCGCCGCCAGGTCGGCGAAGCGGACGTAGCCGGTCTCGTCCTCGAAGGCGAGCCCCGCGACGTCCATGGTCACCGAGGCGCGGTGCTCGAGGCCGCCCGAACCGACCGGCAGCGCGTGGACGATGAAGAGGTAGCGGCGGAAGGGGAAGCCGCCGAAGATCTTCCCGGTCGCCGTCACCACCCGTCGCAGGATGTCGACCAGGCGCGCCGGGTCGGCGTTGGTGCGGCCGTAGAGCGCCAGCTCGAACCGGGTGCGCCCGACGGTGAAGGCGTGCAGCGCATGGGTCCCGATCTCGAACGGCGAATCGCACAGCTCGTCGAAGTCGGCGGCGGCGTAGGCGTGGCGCCGCCCGGCGACGGCCGGCAGCGCGGTGGCGATCCGCCAGCGCCGATCGGGGAGCGCCACCGTCACCTCGCAGCGGCGGGCGAGCTCCCCCTCGACGAAGAAGAACAGGCTGGTCCCGTTCCAGTAGGCGTGGCTGTCGTCGAGGAACGAGGTCCGCACCGTCGCCTCGAAGGCGAAGATCCGGTAGCGCACCCGGAACGGGCGGCCGCCGCTGGCGATCCGCCAGCGCTGCTTGTCGAGCCGCACCACCCGCTCGGGCGGCAGCGCGCGCCCGGCGGCGTCGCTGACCGAGAGGCCGCCGAGGTGGCGGACGAAGTCGCGCACCATGTAGCTCCCCGGCGCCCAGGCCGGGAAGACGATGGTCGCCTCCGCGCGGCCGGGGAGGGCGGGGACCAGCATCTCTATCTCGTACTCGTGCGACGCCGGGTTGGGCATCGCGACGCGGTAGCTGACGGGGCGGGCGGTGGACGGCGGCATGGGCCGCGCAGGATAGCGCGCCCGCGGGCGACGCAGGACGGGACGTGCGCGTTGTAGGTGGACCGCGGCGTCAGGAAACAAAACGGCGTCCGAAAACTATTTCGCACCGACACGGGATCTCTTTCGTTCCGGCGCCGCGAAGCTGATAACGTTTTCAATCTCTCTCACCCATTCGCCGGGAGGTCTCCATGCGCGTTTCCTGGGCATTGGCGCTGTCTCTGGTCGTCGGCGTCGGTTGTG
>DASZVW010000495.1:0-2630 GCA_035546895.1 Polyangia bacterium | reverse complement strand
CCGGCGCCCCAGGCGCTGCCGGCCACCGTGCTGGTGGTCGAGGACAACGACGACAACCTGTTCACGCTGCGCCAGATCCTGGCGCGCCGGCCGCTGGAGATCGTGACCGCGCAGAGCGGGCGGCAGGCGATCGAGCGCTGCCGCCAGCAGCCGCCGCCCGACCTGGTGATCATGGACGTGCAGATGCCGGGGATGACCGGGCTGCAGGCGACCGGCGCCATCCGCGCGCTGCCGGGCGGCGCCGACATCCCCATCGTGGCGCTCACCGCGCAGGCGATGAAGGGGGACCGCGAGCGGATCCTGGCCGCCGGGTGTGACGCCTACCTCGCCAAGCCGGTGCAGCCCAACGAGCTCATCTCCGTCGTCGACGGCCTCTTGCGTGGCGGCGGCTCGGGTGCGACGATCGCCTCGCGCGCGGCGCCCCCCGCCGGGCCGCCAGCCGACCAGCCGAGAGACGACACCCGAGATGGCGCGCATACTCCTCGTCGATGATCCGCCGGGCTCCGCGGGGGCGGCGGCGGTGGCGCTTCGGGGAGAACCGTCGGGCCACGAATTCGAGACCGCCCGCTCGATGGTCGAGGCGCGCCGGCGGCTCGCCGAGCGGAGCTATGACCTCGTGCTGCTCCATCCGGCGCGGGTGTCGTCGGTCCCGGGCGCCGGCGACGAGGTGCTGCGCGAGACCTTCGACGTGTTCGAGGACGGCCTCTGCCTGGTCGGCTCCGACGGCGCGCTGGAGATCGCCAACGCCGCCGGCGCGCGCCTCTACGGCGGCCCGCTGCGCGCCGAGCTGACGGCGGCGGCGCGGGAGGCGATCGCGCGCGGCGCCGCGGCCGACCGGGGCCTCTCGGAGGGGGGGCGGACCTTCGCCGTGCGCGCCTTCCCGCTGCCGGGGCGGGGGGCCATCCTCTACGTGCGGGACGCCACCGACGAGCGCGAGCGCGAGATCGGGCGGCTGCAGGCGGAGAAGCTGGCCTCCATCGGCCTCCTCGCCGCCGGCGTGGCGCACGAGATCAACAACCCGGCGGCGTTCGTGCTGGCCAACATCGAGGCGCTGACCGGCCAGCTCCGCCTCGTCGAGGAGCGCCTGCGCGATCCCGGCAACGAGGCGGCGCGCGGCGGCCTCTTCGATCTGCTGTTCGAGGCCAACGTCATCCTGCAGGAGTCGAAGGAGGGGATGGCGCGCATCCACCGCATCGTGCGCGACCTCGGCTCGTTCTCCCACACCGACGAGGAGACGAACGTGCCGATGAACGTCAACCTGGCGATCGACTCGGCGCTGGGGATGCTGCGCAACGAGCTCAAGTACCGGGCGCGGGTGGAGCGCGACCTGCGCGCCGCCCGGATGGTGCGGGCCAGCGCGGCGCGGCTCGGCCAGGTGTTCCTCAACCTGATCCTGAACGCCGCCCAGGCGCTCGACGAGGCCGAGGCCAAGCGGAACCTGGTGACGGTGCGCAGCTTCGACGACGGCCCGGAGGTGGTGGTGGAGGTCTCCGACAACGGGCCGGGGATCGCGGCCGAGACCCTGCCGCGGATCTTCGAGTCGTTCTTCACCACCAAGCCGCGCGGGATGGGGACCGGCCTGGGGCTGCCGATCTCGCTGGGGATCGTGCGGACGCTGGGGGGCGAGATCCTGGTCGACAGCCGCCCGGGCGCCGGGGCCACCTTCCGGGTGCGGCTGCCCGCCGACGAGAGCAGCGCGCCCGAGCGCTCCGCCACCCCCACGCCGGTGCCGGCCCGCGGGTATCCGCGGCGGCGCGTGCTGGCCATCGACGACGAGGCGCTCCTGCTCAAGGCCTACCGCCGGATGCTGGGCGACGCGCACGAGCTGACCACCGTGCTGGGCGGGCAGGAGGCGCTGCGGCTGTTCGAGCGCGAGACCGGCTTCGACGTCGTGCTCTGCGACCTGCAGATGCCGGAGATGTCGGGGATGGAGCTGCACGCCGAGGTCCGAGGGCGCTTCCCCGCGCTGGCCGAGCGGTTCGTGTTCGTCACCGGCGGCGCCTTCTCGGCCGACGCCCGCAAGTTCCTCGAGGACTCGGTGGCGGCCGTCATCCAGAAGCCGTTCCGGGTGGAGGACATGATGTCGCTCATCGAGCGGACCGCCCGCGGCGCCGGCTCGCCCGCGCCCTCCGATGCCGGGGGCCGCTCCGCGCCGCGGGTGAGCTGACCGCCGTGCGCGCCCGCAAGCTGGTGGTGGCGGCGCTGGTGCGCCAGGGGACGCGGGTCCTGGTGTCGCGGCGCCGCGCCGACCAGCCGATGCCGGGGTTGTGGGAGTTCCCCGGCGGCAAGGTGGAGCCGGGCGAGCCGCCGGTCGAGGCGCTGGCGCGCGAGGTGCGCGAGGAGCTGGGCTGCGAGGTCGAGGTCGGCCGCATCCACGAGGTGGTGTTCCACGCCTACGGCGACTTCGACCTCTACATGCTGGTCTACGCGGCCGCCATCACCGGCGGCACGCCGCGCGCTATCGAGGTCGCCGAGATCGCCTGGGTCGAGGCGGCGCGGCTGCCCGAGCTGGACCTGCTCCCCGCCGACTACCCGCTGGCCCGCGCGCTGGCCGCCGGCGGCTGAGGCGACTCGCCCGGGTCAGTTGGCGTCGGGGGACGGCTCGGCGGCGGGCGCCTCGGGCGGCGGCT
>DASZVW010000494.1:0-3722 GCA_035546895.1 Polyangia bacterium | reverse complement strand
CTTCGCGCTCTACCGGGCGATCAAGAAGCTCCAGGGCCAGCGGCAGTGGACGCGCTGGCCGGCGCCGCTGCGCGACCGCGATCCCGACGCGCTGGCCCGGTTCCGCGACGACCACCGCCGGGAGATCGACCTCGAGCGGTTCGTGCAGTGGCGCTTCTTCCGCGACTGGCAAGCGCTGCGCGCCTACGCCCACGCGCGCGGCGTGGCCCTGATCGGCGACCTGCCGATCTTCCTGGCGCACGACAGCGCCGACGTCTGGCTCAACCGCGGGCAGTTCTTCCTCGACGAGGCGGGCGAGCCGACGCTGGTGGCCGGCGTCCCGCCCGACTACTTCAGCGCCGACGGCCAGCGCTGGGGGAACCCGCTCTACCGCTGGGCCGAGATGCGGGCCACCGGCTACGCCTGGTGGATCGCCCGCTTCCGCGCCACCTTCGCGCTCTTCGACGCCGTCCGGCTCGACCACTTCATCGGCTACACCCGCTACTGGGCGATCCCGGCGGGCGAGCCGACCGCGGTGAACGGCCGCTGGAGGCCCGGCCCCGGCGGACGTTTTTTCCGCGCGGTCGGCGCGGCGCTGGGCGAGCTGCCGCTCATCGCCGAGGACCTGGGCGCGGTCACGCCCGCGGTCGAGTCGCTGCGCGTGCGGTTCGGGTTCCCGGGGATCAAGCTCCTGCAGTTCGCCTTCGGGACCGATCCCCAGGGGCCGAGCTTCCTGCCGCACAACTACCCGCGCGACGCCGTCGCCTACACCGGCACCCACGACAACGACACCACCGCCGGCTGGTTCTTCGACGCCGGGAGCGGCACCCGCACGCCCGAGCAGGCCGAGCGCGAGCGCCGGACCGCGCTGCGCTACCTGGGGGCGCCCGAGGGCGACGACGGCCGGGAGATCCACTGGCGTATGATCCGGGCCGTCATGGCGTCGGTGGCCAACGTGGCGGTCGTCCCCGCGCAGGATCTGCTGGGCCTCGGGTCGGAGGCGCGGATGAACCGCCCGGGGACCACCGCCGGGAACTGGGCCTTTCGCCTGGCCCCCGGGGCGCTGACGCCCGCCATCGCCGATCGCCTGCGCGATCTGACCGAGACCTACGGCCGACGGAGGCTGGACGCGTGAAAAGGCACCTCATCAGCTCGCCCCGGCGGCCGCCGCCGCTGGGGGCGAACCCGCTCTGGTACAAGGACGCCATCATCTACGAGGTGCGCGTCCGCTCGTTCTACGACAGCAACGGCGACGGCATCGGCGACTTCCGGGGCCTCGCCGAGAAGCTCGACTACCTGCAGGACCTGGGCGTCACCGCCATCTGGATGCTGCCGTTCTATCCCTCGCCGCTGCGCGACGACGGCTACGACATCGCCGACTACACCGACGTCCACCCCGACTGCGGCACGCTGGCCGACTTCGACCGGCTGCTGGCGGAGGCGCACCGGCGCGGGCTGCGGGTCATCACCGAGCTGGTCTTGAACCACCCCTCGGACCAGCACCCCTGGTTCCGGCGCGCGCGCGCGGCGCCCGCCGGCTCGCCCGAGCGCGACTTCTACGTCTGGAACGACTCGCCCGAGCGCCACCGCGAGGCGCGCATCATCTTCAAGGACTTCGAGACCTCGAACTGGTCGTGGGATCCGCTGGCCCGCGCCTACTACTGGCACCGGTTCTACTCGCACCAGCCCGACCTCAACTTCGACAACCCGGCGGTGCACGAGGCGCTCTTGGGGGTGGTCGACTTCTGGTTCGGCAAGGGGGTCGACGGGCTGCGGCTCGACGCCGTGCCGTACCTCTACGAGGCCGAGGGGACCAACTGCGAGAACCTCCCCCAGACGCACACCTTCATCAAGAAGCTGCGCGCGCACATCGACGCCCGCTTCACCGACCGGATGCTGCTCGCCGAGGCGAACCAGTGGCCCGAGGACGCCGCCGCCTACTTCGCCGACGGCGACGAGTGCCAGATGAACTTCCACTTCCCGATCATGCCGCGGCTCTTCATGTCGATTCACATGGAGGACCGCTTCCCGATCCTGGACATCCTGGCGCAGACGCCGGCCATCCCGGCCAACTGCCAGTGGGCGCTGTTCCTGCGCAACCACGACGAGCTGACGCTGGAGATGGTGACCGACGAGGAGCGGGACTACATGTACCGCGCCTACGCGCACGCCAACGAGATGCGCATCAACCTCGGCATCCGGCGGCGGCTGGCGCCGCTGGTGGGCAACGACCGGCGCAAGATGGAGCTCCTGCACGCGCTGCTGTTCTCGCTGCCGGGGACGCCGGTCCTCTACTACGGCGACGAGATCGGGATGGGGGACAACGTCTTCCTGGGCGACCGCAACGGCGTCCGCACGCCGATGCAGTGGAGCGCCGACCGCAACGCCGGCTTCTCGCGCGCCAACCCGCAGCGCCTGATCCTCCCCATCAACATCGACCCCGAGTACCACTACGAGGCGATCAACGTCGAGCTGCAGCAGAACAACCCGCACTCGCTGCTCTGGTGGACCAAGCGCCTCGTCACCTTGCGCAAGCAGTTCCAGGCCTTCGGCCGCGGCACGATGGAGATCCTGACCGCCGGCAACTTCCGGGTGCTGGCCTTCATGCGCCAGTGGGAGGACGAGACGATCCTGGTGGTCGCCAACCTCTCGCGCTACCCGCAATACGTCGAGCTCGATCTCGGCAAATGGAAGGGGATGCGCCCGGTGGAGCTGTTCGGCCACACCGAGTTCCCGCTCATCGGCGAGCTGCCGTACCTGCTGACGCTGGGGGGGCACGCCTTCCACTGGTTCTCGATCGAGCCGGCGGCCACCACCACCGCCGCCGACATGGCGGCCGCCTACCAGCCGCCCACCATCGCCTCGGCCAGCGTCGACAGCCTGCTGCTCGGCGAGGACCGCGTCGCGCTGGAGGACGCCCTCCCCGCCTTCCTCGACACCCGCCCCTGGTTCGGCGGCCGCGCGTTCCGCGTGAGCGGCCTGCGCATCGAGGAGGCGCTGGCGCTCGACGGCGCCTACCTCATCGTGGCCCGCGTCGAGTACGCCGACCGCGACCCCGACCGCTACCTGATCCCGCTGGCGGTGGTGCCGGTCGTCGAGGGGCGCGCCATCCCCGCGGTGGCGATGGTCGCCTCGCTGAAGCTCGGCAGCGGCGACGCCGCGCTGGTCGACGCCGCCGAGGACCCGGGCGCCGCGCGCGCCATCCTCAACGCCATCGCCGGCCGCCAGCGCGCGGTCGGCCTGGCGGGGACGGTGGAGGCCACCCCTTACGTGGCGCTGGAGGCGCCGGCGGGCGACCCCACCAACATCAGCGCCGGCCACGTCGCCGCCGCCGTCCGCTACGGCGACCGCTACCTGCTCAAGATGTTCCGCCGCCTCGAGGAGGGGGTGAGCCCCGAGCTGGAGATCCCGCGCTTCCTCGACGCCCGCGCCCCCGGCCTGGCGCCCCAGGTGGTCGGCAGCATCGAGTACCGGCGTCGCGGCGGCGGCGAGCCCGCCACGCTGGCGGTGCTGCAGGCGTTCGTGGCCAACGAGGCGACCGCCTGGGCGCACGCGCGCGAGGAGCTGCGCCGCTACTTCGAGCGGACGCTGACCCGCCACCGCCAGGACCCGCCCCCCGAGCGGACGCCGCGCGCGCCGCTGGCGCTGGCCCAGGCCGAGACGCCGGCCGCCGCCGCCGAGGCGATCGGCGCCTACCTCGACCTGGCGGGGCTGCTCGGGCGGCGCATCGCCCAGATGCACGT
>DASZVW010000493.1:0-11151 GCA_035546895.1 Polyangia bacterium | reverse complement strand
CGGCGATCGACGCCGGGTTCGCCGCGGCGATCGCCGAAGCGCGCGGCGCGCTCGGCGCCACCGCTCCGCTGCGGGTCGCGGGCCAGGCCCGCCCCGGCGCGGGCCTCATCGAGAGCCGCAGCCCGGCCGACGCGCGGGTGGTGGTGGCGCGCGTGACCGCCGGCGGCGCCGGCGACCTGCGCGACGCGGTGGCCGCCGCCAAGGCCGCCTTCCCCGCCTGGAGCGGGCGCCCCTGGCAGGAGCGGGTGGCGATCGTCGAGCGGGCGGGCGAGCTGATCCGCGCGCGCAAGTTCGAGCTCTCCGTCGCCATGATCCTGGAGATGGGGAAGAACCGCGTCGAGGCGCTGGGCGAGATCGAGGAGACCGCCGACCTGCTCGCCTACTACGCCGGCCAGATGCGCGACAACGGCGGCTACGTGCGCGAGATGGGGCGGCTGGCGCCCACCGACCGGAACACCAGCGTGCTGCGCCCCTACGGCGTCTGGGCGGTGATCGCCCCCTGGAACTTCCCCTACGCGCTCTTGGGCGCGCCGGTGGCGGCGGCGCTGGTGGCCGGGAACACCGTGGTCTGCAAGCCGTCGTCGGAGACGCCGCTCTCGGGGGTCAAGCTGGCGGAGATCTTCCACGCCGCCGGCGTGCCGCCCGAGGCGCTCACCTGCCTGCCGGGGAGCGGGCGGCTGGTCGGCGACGGCCTGGTCGAGCACCCCGACGTGGCCGGCGTGACCTTCACCGGGTCGTACGACGTGGGGTTCAAGCGGCTCTACCAGCGCTTCGCGGGCGAGTTCCCCAAGCCGGCCATCGTGGAGATGGGCGGCAAGAACCCGGCGCTGGTGATGCCCAGCGCCGACCTCGCTCAGGCCGTGCAGGGGATCTACCGATCTGCCTTCGGGATGAACGGCCACAAGTGCTCCGCCTGCTCGCGGGTCTACGTCCACCGCGCCGTCGCCGCCGAGCTGCTGGCGGGGCTGGTGAAGGCGGCCGACGGCGTCACCCCCGCCGACCCGCTGGAGAAGGGGACCTTCGTGGGGCCGCTGGCCACCAAGCAGAGCTACGAGGACTACCAGCGCTACGTGGCGCTGGCGCGCCAGGCCGGCGACGTGGTCAAGGCTGGCGGCGCGGTGCTGACCGACGGCGCCCGCGCGCACGGCTACTTCGTCCGCCCGACGGTGCTGGCCGGGCTGCCGCCCGATCACCAACTGGTGCGCGACGAGCTGTTCGTCCCCATCGTGGTGGTGGAGACCGTCGACAGCCTCGAGGAGGCGCTGGCGCGGGCCAACGACACCAAGTTCGGGCTGACCGCCGGCCTCTTCTCGCGCGAGCAGAGGGAGATCGACGCCTTCTTCGAGCGCATCGAGGCGGGCGTCACCTACGTCAACCGCGCGGCCGGCGCCACCACCGGCGCCTGGCCGGGGGTGCAGCCGTTCGGCGGCTGGAAGGGGAGCGGCTCGACGGGGAAGAACATCGGCGGCCTCTACACGGTCCCCTGCTACCTGCGCGAGCAGAGCCGGACGGTGTGCCAGTGAGCGCCCAGGCGCAGGCCCGGGCGGCGCTCGACGCGCTGGCGGCGCAGCCGATCACCCTGGTGACCCCGCCGCCGGGACCGAAGGGCAAGGAGATGATCGCGCGCGCCCTCCCCCACCTCTCGCCGTCGCTGATTCACTGCTACCCGCTGATGGTCAAGCGCGCCTCGGGCTGCATGGTCGAGGACGTCGACGGCAACGTCTACCTGGACGTCGAGGCGGGGGTGGCCACGGCGTCCACCGGGCACTGCCACCCGGCGGTGGCGGCGGCGATCGCCGCCCAGGCCGAGGTCCTGATCCACATCTGCGGCACCGACTTCCACTACCCGGGCTACGGCGCGATCTGCGAGCGGCTCGGCGTGCTGGCGCAGCGGATCGGCCCCAACGCCCACCACTGGCAGGCCTTCCTCACCAACTCGGGGACCGAGGCGGTCGAGGCGGCGCTCAAGCTGGCGCGGCAGCACACCGGGCGCACCGGGGTGGTCGCCTTCCGCGGCGGGTTCCACGGGCGGACGCTGGGAGCGCTGTCGCTGACCGCCAGCAAGTCCAAGTACCGGCGCGGGTTCGGGCCGTTCCTGCCGGGCGTCTTCCACGCCACCTACGGCGATCTCGACAGCGTCGTCGAGCTCTTCTCCACCGTGGCGCCGGCCGAGGACGTGGCCGCCATCGTCGTGGAGCCGGTGCTCGGCGAAGGGGGCTACATCGTGCCGCCCGCCGACTTCCTGCCCGGGCTGCGCGCGCTCTGCGACCTGCACGGCATCATGCTGGTGTTCGACGAGGTGCAGTCGGGGATGGGGCGGACGGGGAAGATGTTCGCCGCCGAGCACACCGGCGTGGTCCCGGACGTCCTGCTGGTGGCCAAGGGGATCGCCTCCGGGATGCCGCTGGGGGCGATGCTGGCCCCGCGCGAGATCATGACCTGGCCGGCCGGCAGCCACGGGTCGACCATCGCCGGCAACCCGGTGGCCATCGCCGCCGGGATGGCCACCATCGATCTGCTCGAAGGGAGCCTGGTGGCCAACTCGGCGCGCGTCGGCGAGCGGCTGAAGAAGCTGCTGGCCGCCAAGCTGGAAGCCGTCCCGGGTGTCACCGAGGTGCGCGGCGTCGGCCTCATGATCGGCGTCGAGCTGGAGTCGCACGAGCTCAGCGAGGCGGTGGCGCAGCTCTGCTTCCGGCGCGGGCTGCTGGTGCTCGAGTGCGGCAAGAAGGCGATCCGGATCTCGCCGCCGCTGATCCTGACCGAGGCGCAGGCCGCGGTGACCGCGGACGTCTTCGCCAAGGCGGTGGCCGACGCGCGGGCGGCCGCCGGCGCATGAGCGCGCTCAGCGACGAGCAGGCCGCGCGCGTCTTCACCACCTGGACAGCGCAACGAGACGCGACCTTTCTGGAGATCGTTGGCGGTCAGGGAGCACGGTTCACCACCGCCGATGGCGCCCGGTGGTGGGACCTCGGCAGCATGACCTGGAACGCCGGCCTCGGGCACGGCCACCCGCGGATGCAGAAGGCGCTGGCCGAGGCGGCGGCGCGCGGCCTGCTCGTCTACCCGACCGCGGTCTTCCCGGCCAAGGCACGCGCGGCCGAGTTGCTGGCCGAGGTGACGCCAAAAGGGCTGGAGAAGACCTTCTTCTGCCTCTCGGGCGCCGAGGCCAACGAGAACGCGGTGAAGATGGCGCGGCTGGTGACCGGGCGGAAGAAGGTCGTCGCCCGCACCCGCAGCTACCACGGCGCCACGCTGGCCATGCTCTCGCTCTCCGGCGATCCGCGGCGCGAGCCGTTCGAGCCGGGACTGCCCGGCGTGGTCCGGATGGGCGACCCTTACTGCTTCCGCTGCCCTTTCGGCAAGGAGCCGACCTCCTGCGCCCACGAGTGCGCCCAGGACCTGGAGACCGTCCTCCGGCGCGAGGGGCCCGACACCGTGGCCGCCGTGATCCTCGAAGGGATCGTGGGGGCCAACGGCGTCTTCGTCCCGCCCCCCGGCTACTGGAGGAAGATCCGCGAGATCTGCGACCGCCACGGCGTGCTGCTGATCGCCGACGAGGTCCTCTCCGGCTTCGGCCGCACCGGGCGCTGGTTCGCGGTCGACCACGACGGCGTCACGCCCGATCTGATGACCATGGCCAAGGGGCTGACCGGCGGCTACGTCCCCGGCGGCGCGGTCATCGTCAGCGAGCGGATCGCCCGCCACTTCGACGACCACGTCCTGGTCTGCGGCCTCACCAGCTACGCCCACCCGCTCGTCTGCGAGGCGGTGGTGGCCACCATCGAGACGATGCGCGACGAGAAGCTGGTCGAGCGCGCGGCGGCCCGCGGCGACTTCCTGCGCGGCCGCCTGGCCGACTTCGCCCGTCCCCGCCCCCACCTCGCCGAGGTGCGGGGGCTCGGCCTCCTGTGGGCGTTCGAGCTCTGCGTGCCGGGGCCCGACGGCGCCCGCACGAAACTTCCGTTGCCGCCCCCGGTGATGGCAAAGTTGAGCGCCAGCCTGCGCCGCCACCACCTGCACATGCACAAGCGCGACAACCTCCTCTACTTCGCCCCGCCGCTGGTGATCGGCGAGGCGGAGCTGGAGGCCGCGCTCGCCGAGCTCGGCCGCGCCCTCGACGAGGCGCTCCTTTGAGCGTCGAGCGGGCGCCGGGCGACAAGGTCTACGCCAGCGTCGCCGCCGCGCTCGACGGCCTGCTCCACGACGGGATGACCATCATGTCCGGCGGCTTCGGCCTCTGCGGCAACGCCGAGGCCTGCATCGAGGCCATCGCCGACAGCGGCATCAAGGACCTCACCATCATCAGCAACAACTGCGGCAACCAGGGGCAGGGGCTGGCGGTGCTGCTCCAGAACCGGCAGGTGGCGCGGGTGGTCTGCAGCTTCGTGGGCGGCAACCCCGACCTCGCCGAGCAGTACCTGGCCGGCAAGGTGAAGGTCGAGCTCTGCCCGCAGGGGACCTTCGCCGAGCGGATCCGGGCCGGCGGCGCCGGCATCGCCGGGTTCTACACCCCGACCGGCGTGGGGACGGTGGTGGCCGAGGGGAAGGAGGTGCGCGAGATCGACGGGCGCGCCTACCTGTTCGAGCGGCCGCTGCGCGCCGACCTGGCCATCGTGCGCGCCGCGGTGGCCGACCGCTTCGGCAACCTCCGCTTCTACCGGACCGCCCGCAACTTCAACCCGCTGATGGCCACCGCCGCCAAGGTGACGGTGGTGGAGGCCGACCGGATCGTCCCCCTGGGGGTCATCGATCCCGACGACGTCCACCTCCCGGGCGTCTACGTCAAGCGGATCGTCGAGGTCAGCGAGCACCGCGACGTCATCGAGCACCGCCGCACGCGGGACGCGGGGGCGGTCGCGCAGAAGGCCGAGATGACCCGCACCCGCAAGGGGCGCGCGTGAGCTGGTCGCGCGAGGACATGATCCGCCAGGCCGCCGCCGAGGTGAAGCCCGGCGAGGTGGTCAACCTGGGGATCGGCATGCCGACCGAGGTGGCCAACCTGATCCCGCCGTCGCGGAACGTGACGCTGCAGTCGGAGAACGGCCTGCTCGGCATGGGCCCCTACCCGACCGAGGACCAGGTCGACGCCCGCCTCATCAACGCCGGCAAGGAGACCGTCACCGCCCTGCCCGGCGCCAGCCTGTTCGACTCGGCGCAGTCGTTCGCCATGATCCGCGGCGGCCACGTCGACCTCGCCATCCTCGGCGGGCTGGAGGTGGCCGCCAACGGCGACCTGGCCAACTGGACCGTCCCCGGCCGCCTCATCACCGGGATGGGCGGCGCGATGGACCTGGCGGCCGGCGCCCGCCGGCTGGTGGTGGTCCAGAACCACACCTCCAAGGACGGGAAGTCCAAGCTGGTGGCCAAGCTGACCCTGCCGGCCACCGCGCTCGGCTGCGTGAACCGGGTGATCACCGACCTCGGCGTCTTCGACGTGGGCGGCGACTGCTTCGTCTGCGTGGCCAAGGCCGCCGGCGTGCCGCGCGAGGCGATCGTGCGCGCCACCGCGGCGCCGGTCCTGTTCACCACCGCCGCCTCGGGCGGGTAGCGCGTCTTCGGCGTGATTGACGGCGGACCCTCGCCGGGTATGATAGAAGTATGACAGCCGCCAAGGTCGCGATCACGATACCGGCCGAGGTGCTCGAGGCGGCCAAGAAAGAGGTCGCGGCCGGGCACGCGCCCTCACTCAGCGCGCTGGTGAGCGACGCCGTGGACGAGAAGGTGCGTCGCAACGAGCTGGCCGCGCTGCTCGATGCGCTCGACGCGAAGCACGGGAAGCCGGACAGGGCGGCGCGCGCATGGGCGAAAAAGGTCCTGGCGCGGTCGTCCTAGACGCGGGCGCGCTGATCGCCTTCGAGCGCGCCGATCCGCGGATGCGGGCGCTCCTGCGGGAGGTCCTGCGCCGAGGCACGCGCCTCGTCGTGCCGGCCGCCGTGCTCGGCCAGGTCTGGCGCGACGGCGCGCGGCAGGTGATGCTGCGCGCGCTCCTCGCCGGGCCGACGACCGAAATCCCTCCCCTCGATCGCGTGCTCGCGGAGGCGGCCGGCATCCTCTGCGGCCGCACGAAGACGTCGGACGTCATCGACGCCTCGGTTGTGTTGGTGGCGCGCGCGGCCCGCGGGGTGGTGATCAGCTCCGACGTCCCGGACCTGCACCGTCTGGATCCCGCGCTCGCCGTGCAGCCGATTTGATCGCGCCGTCGCGTCGACCAGTCGACGTCCGTCCTTGACCTTGGCCGTTCGTCGAATAGATTCCGGTCGGGCTTGTACATCAGATGTGGATAGTTCGGCTCGCGCTCCGGCGCCCCTATACCGTCGCCGTGATGTGCGTCCTCATCCTGGTGATGGGGATCCTGTCGCTCACCCGCATGGTGGTCGACATCTTCCCGGCCATCGACATCCCGGTGGTGGCGGTCATCTGGAACTACCCGGGGCTCTCGGCGCAGGACATGGAGCGCCGGGTGGTGCTGATCAGCGAGCGCGGCTTCTCCACCACCGTCAACAACATCGAGCGCATCGAGTCGGAGTCGATCCCCGGCATCGGGATGCTCAAGATCTACTTTCAGCCCGGCGTCGACATCGGCGCGGCCATTGCGCAAATCAACGCGCTCACCAGTACCATCCTGCGCATCGCGCCGCCCGGGATGACGCCGCCGACGATCATCCAGTTCAACGCCTCGAACGTGCCGGTCTCGCAGCTCACGCTCTCCAGCGAGACGCTCCCCGAGCAGCAGATCTTCGACTACGGCCTGAACTTCATCCGGGTGAAGCTTTTCACCATCCCGGGGCTGTCGACGCCGGCGCCGTTCGGCGGCAAGCAGCGCCAGATCAACGTCGACATCAACCCGCAGCAGCTCGCCAGCAAGGGGCTCTCCCCCTATGACGTGGTGAACGCGCTCAACAGCGAGAACGTCATCCTGCCGGCCGGCACCGCCCGCATCGGCACCCGCGAGTACAACATCCTCATGAACTCGAGCCCCAACGAGGTGGCCGAGTTCGCCAACATCCCGGTCAAGATCGTCGACGGCGCGCCGGTGCTGCTGGGCGACGTGGCCCGCATCTCGGACTCCTTCGCCGACCAGACCAACATCGTGCGGGTCAACAGCCGGCGCGCGGCCTACCTGGCGATCCTCAAGCACGCCGATGCCTCCACGCTGGCGGTGGTCGACTCGGTGCGCGAGGTGCTCCCGCAGATCAAGGCGGCGGCGCCCAAGGGGCTCGAGCTGAAGATCGACTTCGACCAGTCGGTGTTCGTGCGCGGCGCCATCGGCGGCGTGGTGCGGGAGGCCGTCATCTCATCGCTGCTGGTGTCGCTGATGGTCGGCCTCTTCCTGGGGAGCTGGCGCAGCATGGTGATCGTCTGCACCTCCATCCCGCTGGCCATCTTCTCGGCCATCGTCGGGCTGCACCTCTACGGCCACACCATCAACATCATGACCCTGGGGGGGCTGGCGCTGGCCATCGGCATGCTGGTCGACGACGCCACCGTCGAGGTGGAGAACATCCACCGCAACCGGATGATGGGGAAGCCGCTCACCCGGGCCATCCTCGACGGCGCCCACCAGATCGCGGTGCCGGCCATCGTGGCCACGCTGTCGATCTGCATCGTCTTCTTCCCGGTGGTGCTGCTGGTGGGGCCGGCGCGCTTCCTGTTCACGCCGCTGGCCATCTCGGTGGTGCTGGCGATGCTGGCCTCGTACCTGCTGTCGCGGACGCTGGTCCCGGCGCTGGCGCGGCTGCTCATGCACAGCGAGCACCACGACACGCCGGGGGCGCCGCTGCCGCCGGGCGGCTGGAAGCGGCTCGCCGTCCGCTACAACCGCTGGCGCGACGCCCAGTTCGAGCGCTTCCAGGACCGCTACGCCGCCGTGCTGGCGGCGGCGCTGCACCACCGCCGCTTCACCATCCTGACCGCGGGGGCGATCTCGCTGGCCAGCCTGGGGCTGGTGTTCGTGGTGGGGACCGACTTCTTCCCCAGCGTCGACGCCGGGCTCATGAAGCTGCACTTCCGGGCCCCCAACGGCACCCGGATCGAGAAGACCGAGGAGCTGGTGGCCAAGGTCGAGGACGGCATCCGCCGCATCGTCCCGGCGCGCGAGATCGAGACCATCAACTCGATGATCGGCGTGCCGGTCTCCTACAACCTGGCCTTCGTGCAGACCGACAACGTGAGCGACATGGACGCCGAGATCCTGGTGGCGCTCAAGCCGGACCACGCGCCGACCGCCGGCTACATGCGCGACATCCGGAAGATGCTGGCGCAGGACTTCCCGGGCTCGACCGGCTACTTCCAGCCGGCCGACATCGTCAGCCAGGTGCTCAACTTCGGCCTCTCCTCGCCCATCGACCTGCAGGTCGAGTGCCCCGACCTCCAGAAGGGGTACGACTACGCGCGCCGGCTGCGCGACGGCGTCGCCGAGGTGGCCGGCACCGCCGACGCCCACATCGTCCAGGTGGTCGACTACCCGGCGCTCAAGGTGAACGTCGACCGGCTGCGCGCCGCGCAGGCCGGGATCGCCGAGCGCGACGTCTCCAACAACCTGCTGGTCTCGCTGTCGTCGAGCGGCCTGGTGGCGCCGTCGTTCTTCCTGAACCCGCACAACAACGTCAACTACTTCGTGGTGGTGAAGACGCCGCTCTCCAAGATCTCCTCGGTGAGCCAGGTGATGTCGACGCCGCTCACCGCCGGGACGCCGCTTGAGTCGACCAGCAGCAGCGCCCCGTCGGCCGTCCCCGAGGCGCCGACGCAGATGCTGAGCGGCATCGCCGACATCCACCCCTCGGGGAGCCCCGAGCAGATCAACCACTACACCGTCCAGCGGGTGATCGACGTGGGGGCCAACGTCGAGGGGCGCGACCTCGGCTCGGTGGCCGCCGACATCCAGAAGAAGATCGACGCCCTCGGCAAGCTGCCGCCGGGGATGCGGATCACCCTGCGCGGGCAGAACCAGGTGATGAACCAGTCGTTCCGGATGCTGGGCCTCGGCCTCATCCTGGCCGCGCTGCTGGTCTACTGCCTGATGGTCATCCTGTTCCAGTCCTGGCTCGACCCCTTCATCATCATGGTGGCGGTGCCCGGCGCGCTGGTCGGCATCCTCTGGATGCTGGTCCTGACCCACACCACCATCAACGTCGAGTCGCTGATGGGGGCGATCATGGCGGTGGGCATCGCGGTCTCGAACTCGATCCTCCTCGTGAGCTTCGCCAACGACCTGCGCGTCGAGAAGGAGGGCGTCACGCCGCTGGAGGCCGCGCTGGAGGCCGGCCGCACCCGCCTCCGCCCGGTCATCATGACCGCGCTGGCCATGATCATCGGCATGATCCCGATGGCGTTGGGGCTCGGCGAGGCGGGCGAGCAGAACGCGCCGCTCGGCCGCGCCGTCATCGGCGGGCTGGGGATGGCCACCTTCGTGACGCTGTTCGTGGTCCCCGTGGTATATGCCACCCTGCGGGTCAAGCTGCCGAGCAAGCACGTCATGGAGCAGAAGTTCTTGAGCGAGGAGCGCGAGGGGCTCGAGGGCCCCGCCCCCTCCGGGAGTCACGCCTGATGTCGTCGCCGCGCCCGCTCCACGATTCCGACGAGGATCGCGCCCCGCCCCCCCACGGCGGCGGCGGCCCGGACCAGCCCGCGCCCCGGCGCTCGGGCCTCTTCTACCTGGTGGGCATCGCGGTCTTCGCGGCCACCGTCCTCGGCGTGCTGGGGCTCGGCCACCACCGCGACAGCGAGGCGCGCGCCGACGCCCGGACGCGCGAGGCCGACGTGCGGCTGGGGCCGCGGGTCCGCGTGGGGACCGTCAAGCAGGCCCCGGGGATCCGCCGCCTCACGCTGCAGGGCGAGGCGCGCCCGTTCTTCGAGGTGACCCTCTACGCCAAGGTGGCGGGCTTCCTGGCCGACCTCAAGGTCGACAAGGGGGACCGGGTGAAGAAGAACCAGCTCATCGCCCGCGTCACCGCCCCCGAGCTCGACGCCCAGTACGTGGCCGCCGTCGCCGACGCCCGCAACAAGCGGGTGAACGCCAAGCGCCTCTCGGCGCTGGCCCCGGCCGGCGTCGTCTCGGCGCAGGAGCTGGAGCTCGGGCAGGCCACCGCCGACGTGGCCGACGCCACCCAGGCGGCCATCGCCACCGAGCGCGGCTACCGCGTGATCCGGGCGCCGTTCGACGGCGTCGTCACCGCCCGCTTCGCCGACCCCGGGACGCTGATCCAGAGCGCCGCCACCGGCCAGAGCGGCGCCGTCCCCATCGTCTCCGTCTCCAAGGGCGACCAGCTGCGCGTCTACGTCTACCCCGACCAGTCGAGCGCGCCGTTCGTCCACGCCGGCGACGAGGCGGTCGTCACCGTCCCCGAGCGGCCGGGATGGTCGCGCAAGGCCAAGGTGGCCCGCACCAGCGGCGAGCTGTCGCCCAAGACGCGCACCATGCTGACCGAGGTCGACATCCAGAACGACGACCACGTCATCGTCCCCGGCAGCTACGTGCAGGTCGAGCTGCAGGTCCACGTGCCGGCGCTGCTGGAGATCCCGGCCGAGGCGCTCACCGTCCGCGGCGACAAGACCGAGGTGGCCACCGTCGACGGCCAGCAGCGCGTCCACTACAAGCCCGTGGTGGTCGCCGACGACGACGGCCAGACCGTCCGCCTGGCCAGCGGCCTCGCCCCCGGCGAGCGGGTGGCGCTGGACCTCGGCGCCGACGCCCAAGACGGCAGCGCCGTGCAGGTGGTGTCGCCGGCCGCGGCCGGTCCCGCGCCCGGGTCCGGCGGCGGTTCCGGTCACTGACCGCCCGGCCCGGTCGTCCCGTCGTCGGTTCGGCTCGCGTCGGCTCGCGTCGCCTTCTATTGCGCGTCGCCTTGCGCGGAAAGATCGGGCCTGCTCACCCTCCACGCCCTGCCCACCCGGCCCGATCTTCCCGCGCAAGGCTCTGTCTTGGGCGCGGGTCTTGGGGTCGGAACCGGAGCCTGCGGGTCATTTCGCGCGGGTCATTCGCGCGGGTCATTCGCGCGGGTCATTCGCGCGGGCCATTCGCGCGGGCCATCGACGGCTCCGCGGCCACGGCCTACTTGGACGAGCCATAAGACGGATCTGGGCGCGGGCCCATGAACAGAGCCTGGCGAGGCCGGATTGGCCCGGGTGGGAAGGGCGTGGAGGGTGAGCAGG